>CAZGTK010000007.1:0-3190 GCA_964528415.1 uncultured Burkholderiales bacterium
GGCTCACCCCCCTGCCGGCGCGTACCTTCTACTGGGTCAGCCAGCTCGGCATGCTGCCGGGAACGCTCGTCTACGTGAATGCCGGCACCCAGATCGCGCAGCTGGAGTCGGTCGCGGGCATCCTCTCGCCGGGGCTTCTGCTTTCGTTCGCCCTGCTCGGCCTGTTTCCGCTGCTCGCCAAGCGTTCGCTGGACTGGCTCAAGGCGCGGCGCGTCTACGCCCGCTGGGCCCGACCCGCGCGCTACGATCGCAACCTGATCGTGATCGGCGCCGGCTCCGCGGGCCTGGTGTCGGCCTACATCGCTGCCGCCGTGAAGGCCAAGGTCACGCTGATCGAGAAGCACAAGATGGGCGGCGACTGCCTCAACACCGGCTGCGTCCCGTCGAAGGCGCTGCTGCGCTCCGCCAAGCTGGTGAGCCAGTTCCGCCGGTCAAGCGAATGGGGCATCCGCAAGGCGGACGTCGAATTCGACTTCGCGGACGTTATGGAGCGCGTGCAGTCGGTCGTGAACCAGGTGGAGCCGCACGACTCGGTGGAGCGCTACACCGGTCTCGGCGTCGAGGTGATCCAGGGCGAGGCCCGCATCACCTCGCCGTGGACCGTCGAAGTGAAGACGGCTCAGGGCGCGCGCACCCTCGCGACGCGATCGATCGTCGTCGCGGCCGGCGCGCGGCCTTTCGTGCCGCCGATCCCGGGGCTAAACGAAGTCGGCTTTCTGACCTCCGACACGGTATGGAGCCTGCGGCAGCTGCCGAAGCGGCTGGTGGTGCTCGGCGGCGGGCCGATCGGTTCGGAGCTGACCCAGGCGTTCGCGCGCCTGGGAGCCCAGGTGACCCAGGTCGAGATGCTGCCGCGGCTTCTCATCCGCGAAGACCCCGAGATCTCGCGCCTGGTCATGGACCGCTTCGCCGCCGAGGGCATCGACGTGCGCACCGAACACAAGGCCAGGGAATTCCGCATCGAGGGCGGCGAGAAGGTGCTGATCAGCGAGCACCGCGGCGCCGAGGTGCGGATTCCCTTCGACCAGGTCCTGGTCGCGGTGGGTCGCGTCGCCAACTCGGAAGGCTATGGCCTCGAGGAGCTGGGCATCCCGCTGAACAAGAACCGCACCATCGAATCGAACGAGTTCCTCCAGACCGTCTATCCCAACATCTACGTTTGCGGCGACGTGGCCGGTCCGTTCCAGTTCACGCACACGGCAGCGCATCAGGCATGGTACGCCTCGGTCAACGCCCTCTTCGGCCAGTTCCGCAAGTTCCGCGCCGATTACTCCGTGATCCCGTGGGCGACCTTCACCGAGCCGGAGGTGGCGCGCGTCGGGCTCAACGAGACCGAGGCGAAGGAGCGCGGCATCCCCTACGAGGTGGTGACCTACGGGATCGACGATCTCGACCGCGCCATTGCCGACGGCGAGGCGCACGGCTTGGTCAAGGTGCTGACCGCCCCCGGCAAGGACCGCATTCTGGGCGTTACCATCGCGGGCGACCACGCTGGCGATCTGCTGGCCGAGTTCGTTCTGGCGATGAAGAACAACATCGGCCTGAACAAGATTCTCGGAACGATTCACGTCTATCCCACGCTCGCCGAAGCGAACAAGTACGCCGCCGGCGCATGGAAAAAGGCCCACGCGCCCGAAAGGCTGCTGGCCTGGGTCCGCCGCTACCACGAATGGCGGCTGGCCTGACCGGGCCCGACCCGGAGCGTCGCCCCGATTTCGCCCGTCTTCAGGACCACGCCGATGCATGACACCCTGCCGTTGCTCGCCAAAACCAGCTTCCCGCCGATTCGCCGCCGGCGCCTGGAGACGCTGCAAGTCAACCTCGGCTACAAGTGCAATCAGGCCTGCCTGCACTGCCACGTCAACGCGAGCCCCGACCGGAAGGAATTGATGTCCGGAGAGACGGTGGACGAGGTGCTGGCGTTTCTCGACGCCGCCGGCGTGCGGAATCTGGACCTTACGGGCGGCGCACCCGAGCTGAACCCGCACTTCCGGGAGCTCGTTGCGGCCGCGCGCCGCCGCGGCGTCCATGTGATCGATCGGTGCAACCTCACGATACTGGAGGAGCCCGGGTACGACGACCTCGCGGCGTTTCTGGCATCGCACCGGGTCGAGGTCGTTGCCTCGCTGCCCTGCTATCTGGAGGAGAACGTCGACCGCCAGCGCGGCGACGGCGTCTTCGAAGCGAGCATTCGCGGCCTGCGCCGCCTGAACGAGCTGGGGTACGCCCGCCCGGAGACCGGACTGCAGTTGAATCTGGTCTACAACCCGCAGGGACCATCGCTGCCGCCGGCCGAGGCGACGCTGGAAAACGATTACCGAGGGCACCTGGCGCAGCGTTACGGCCTGGCGTTCAACCGGCTGTTCACGCTCACGAACATGCCGATTCGCCGGTTCGGCAGCACACTCGTGTCGAAAGGCCAGTTCGACAGCTACATGGCGGTCCTCAAGAACGCCTACCGCGAGGAAAATCTGGATTCCGTCATGTGCCGCACGCTGCTTTCGGTCGACTGGCAGGGTTACGTCTACGACTGCGACTTCAACCAGATGCTCGGCATGCCGATGCGCGTCAACGGCTTCGGCCGCACGCGCCTGAAGGATCTGCTCGGCCACGATCTCGACGGCAATCCGATCGCGATCGCCGATCACTGCTTCGGCTGCACGGCAGGCCAGGGATCGAGCTGCGGCGGCGCGCTCGACCGCTGATTCGCGCCGTTCGTCGGCGCGGCGCCGGGCGAAGCGGTGGGCGCGTGCTATTCTCGGCTGCGAAAAATCCCCCAGCGCCGAATGAACGAGCCTGCCACAGACGTCCTTCCCGAGCTGGTCGGGAAATACAAGGTCATCCGCGAGCTCGGCCGAGGATCGACCTGCCGCGTCTATCTTGCCCAGGATCCGTTTGCCGAGCGCGAGGTCGCGCTCAAGGTCCTCGCGCCGCACCTGCGCGGCAACCAGCGGGAGAACAAGCGTTTCCTGCGGGCTTTCCAGAGCGAAGCGTCGCTCGCCGGCCGTCTCAAGCATCCGCACATTGCCGCTATCTACGACGCCGCGATGGAGGGCGACGAGAGCTACATCGTCATGGAGTACGTGCCCGGCGGAACGTTGCAGCCCTACTGCCACCGGGATCGGCTCCTGTCCATCGACCGGGTGATCGAGATCGGCTTCAAGTGCTGCCGCGCCCTCGAGTACGCCAT
>CAZGTK010000007.1:3200-21440 GCA_964528415.1 uncultured Burkholderiales bacterium
TACGCCATGCGTCAGGGCGTCATCCATCGTGACGTCAAGCCCGGCAACATCCTCGTCAGCCACGGCACCGAGATCAAGGTGAGCGATTTTGGTACGGCATTTCTCACGGTCGCCGAGTACACGCAGCTCACCGGCGTAGGTTCGCCCGCGTACATGTCGCCCGAGCAGATCCAGGAGCGCGAGCTCACGCACCAAACCGACATCTACTCGCTGGGCGTCGTCCTTTACCGCCTGCTCACCGGCCGCCTGCCCTACACCGCCCGGGACACCGAAAAGTTGATGCAGGAGATCCTCTACGTCGATCCGCTGCCGCCGAGCTCGTTGAGGCCGGAAATACCGGCCAGCATCGACCGCATCGTCATGCGCGCGCTGCGCAAGGACCTCGGGGAGCGCTACCCCACGTGGACCGAATTCGCCAAGGATCTCGCCAACGTCTTCAGCCAGCTACAGGTGAGCGGCGAGGTCGCGGACACGGCGATGTTCAATGCGCTCAAGCAGCTGCCGTTCTTCGAGAAATTCGAGGACAGCCAGATCTGGGAGGTTCTCAGCCTCGGTACTTGGCACAAGGTCGCGAAGGAAACCGTCCTCGTACGCGAGGGGCAGCCCGGAGACTCGCTGTTCATTCTCGTCGACGGGAGCGTCGAGGTCACGCGTGCGGGCAATCGCTTGGCGGAACTGGGCACGGGTGACTGCTTTGGCCTTATGCTCTACTTCGAGGAGACGTCGAGGATCCGCACCACCACGGTCGCCGCGCTGGGCAAGGTCACCGCACTCGAGTTGAAGGCCGCGGCGCTCAACCGGGCATCGGAGGCGACCCAGGTGCAATTCAACAAGGCGTTTCTCCGGATCCTGATTCATCGGCTTGATCAGCGGCCGCCGCAACGGTAGGACCCGTTTCCTTCAACGATTCAGGCGGCTAGGGGTCTGCACAGGATCGCTGTGCAGGACAAATCTCTCGCTTTGTGAGATTTATTGCTTCGCGCTAAATTAGCGCGCCCTAATGTGCTTCCGAAGCGCCCTGCCGGCTCGGGGCCGCCCCTGCGAAAGCCCTGCCTGGTGGTCGTTCGTGGCCTCGCCTGCCGCGGGTTCCACTTCGAAAACATTTCTTTTCAAACCGTAAGTTAGAGCGCAAACCTACCGTTCGTCCGCAAGTATTCGCCACTCGTCGGTCCCGGGTGGAGTTTGTTAATTCGCCCCCTGCAGAATGCGTAAGTCGTAAATAGCTCCGTTGGAAACCGGGCGGGAAAGCGGTGCTGGCCGCTCTCACCGACCCCGTCGACGGAGCCGCGCCCAAGAGCGCGGCTCCGGACAGCGGAGTGCATGCAATGGGGGGCAAGGTTATGGCAGACGGAAGCTCAGGGAGGAGCGAGGTCACGCGGGCCGGGGAGGGTCGCGCGTGACCGAAACGCCGTCGCTCCAGGGCATCCGCGTGATGGTGATCGATGACAGCAACACCATCCGCCGCAGTGCCGAACTTTTCCTGCGCCAAGCCGGCTGCGACGTCATCCTCGCGGAGGACGGCTTCTCCGCCCTCACCAAGATCACGGAGCACCACCCCGACGTCATTTTCGTCGACATCATGATGCCCCGCCTGGACGGCTACCAGGCCTGCTCGCTGATCAAGCGCAACCCGAAGTTCAGGACAACGCCGGTCATCATGCTGTCGAGCAAGGATGGCGTCTTCGACCGTGCCAAGGGCCGCATGGTGGGCTCGGACGAATATCTCACCAAGCCGTTCACCCGCGAGGATCTGATCCACGCGGTCACGGCTCATGCATCCAAGAAATCCACTCTAGACCCGGAGTTCTCCTATGGCGATCAAAAAAGTTCTTGTGGTTGAGGATTCAGTGACGGACCGCCAGGCGCTGTCCGACATCCTGAAGAAGAACGGCTACGAGGTCTTCACGGCCGAAAGCGGTGATGAGGCCGTGAGCAAGGCGGACCAGATCAAGCCGGACCTCATCCTCATGGACGTGGTCATGCCCGGCACCAACGGCTTCCAGGCAACCCGCGCCATCACCAAGGCCGACGGCACCAAGCATATTCCCGTGATCATCTGCAGCAGCAAGGGGCAGGAGACGGACAAAATCTGGGGCATGCGCCAGGGCGCGCGCGACTACATCGTCAAGCCGGTCCAGGAGAAGGACCTGCTCCAGAAGATCGCCGCGCTCGCCTGACGACCGGACGAGGACGCCCGAGCCATGGAAAAGCAGTTCGGCACCCTGCGCCAATACCAGGAGCGCCTGTTGGCGCGAATCAACGCGCAGCGGACCACGGGCCCGGCATCGTCGTATCTCGCGGTTGAGGTCGGCGGCCTGCCATGGGTTCTGCGGCTGTCCGACGTCAGCGAGGTGATGCCGATTCCCGTCATCACGACGGTCCCGAACACGCGGCCGTGGTTTCGCGGCATCACCAACGTCCGGGGCGTACTCCACAGCGTGGTGGACCTAGCCCATTTCCTGGGCGCCGATCCGACCCCGGTGGATTCGACTTCCCGGCTCGTTCTGCTGGGTCGGCAGTACCGCCTCAACTCGGGCATTCTGGTGAGCCGCTCGCTGGGGCTGCGCAACCCGGATGCCCTCGGGCAAGCGAACGCCAGCGCGCACCCTTGGGCCGAAGGCGAATTCCGCGATCCCGACGGCGTGCAATGGAAGCTTTTGAACGTGCGCGCGCTTTGCGTGGCGCCGAGTTTCATCGAAATCGGCATCGTCGCGGACGCGGCGGCCGCTTGAGTCAAGCCCGGTCCAGGCCGAGCGCAGGAAAGGAGCACCATCATGCTGCAACGATTGATCGGCTACGTCGCACTTGCAACCGCGATCCTCGCAGCGCCGGCGCAGGCCGAGAACGGCGTCTACGTTGATCGAGTCGTCATTGGCCAGTCGGCCGCGCTGGCGGGCCCCGCCGGCCAGCTCGGCACGGAGATGCGGCGCGGCGCCCTCGCCTACTTCGACCATATCAATGCCCAGGGCGGCGTGAACGGGCGCAAGATCGAACTGGTGTCGTACGACGACGGCTACGAGCCGGCCCGCACCGTCCCCAACACCAAGAAGCTGATCGAGCAGGACAAGGTCTTCGCCCTGTTCGGCTACGTCGGCACGCCGACCAGCAATGCCGCGATGCCCGTCTTCACCGAGGCGCAGGTCCCCTTCTTTGGCGCCTTCACGGGGGCGGAGTCCCTGCGCAACCCGCATAACCGGTACATCTTCAACATTCGCGCCAGCTACTTCGACGAAACCGAGAAGATCGTCGAGCACCTGCTGTCCACGGGCGCCGAAAAGATCGCCGTCTTTTACCAGAACGACGCCTACGGCAAGGCCGGTCTCACGGGCGTCGAGCGAGCCATGAACAAGCGCAACAAGAAGATCGTGGCGCTCGGGACCGTCGAGCGAAACACGGTCGACGTGGCGCAGGCAGTCAAGGCAATCGTCCCGGCCGCGCCGGATGCCGTGGTCATGATTAGCGCTTACCGGTCCTGCGCGGAATTCGTCCGCCAGGCCAAAGGGGCAGGCAGTGCGGCGCAGTTCTTCAACGTGTCCTTCGTCGGCAGCGACGCTCTCGCGCGCGACCTCGGCGAGGACGGCGTCGGCGTTGCGATCTCGCAGGTCGTTCCGTTCCCTTGGAGCCCGACCGTGCCGGTCGTCAAGGAGTACCAGCAGATGATGGCGCGGGCGGGCGTGAAAGAGTTTTCGTTCGTGAGCCTCGAGGGGTTCATCGCCGCCAAGGTCTTTGTCGAGGCGCTGCGCCAGACGGGCAAGGACGTGACGCGCGAGAAGTTCATCGCCACGCTTCAACGCATGAACGATCTGGACGTCGGCGGGTTCTTCGTCGGCTTCGCGCCAGGCAACCACAACGGCTCCAGGTTCGTCGACCTGACAATCATTGCCAGGGGCGGAAAGTTCTACCACTGAGCCGCATGGCCGTGGGCTGATCGCTCGAGCGAAGCAGAGCTACTGAAAATCAAGGGGGTAACATGGCGTCGATCCTGTCGCAGATTCAAGTTCCGGTCTTCGGCGGCCGCAGGGACCGCTCGGCCCCGCGACAAAAGGCGAAAAAAGCCGAGACCGCGGCGGACCTGCCCGCAAAGGCGGACACGGCCAGCGTCGGCCGACCGCTGCCTTTGATCGGACGCCTGCCCATTGCCCGGCAGCTCCAGGTCCTCGCCACGCTGCTCGTTTTGAGCCTTGCGGCGATCGGCGCCGCAGTTTACGTCGACACCCGGGTGGCGGGGCACGGAGCAGCATACGTTGCGAGCGGCGTGGAGGCGCAGATGCAGTCCCAGCGTCTTGCCAAGGCTGCCCAGCAGGCCTCTCAAGGCAACTCGGAGGCGTTCCCGCAGCTCCGCGACAGTGAAACCCGCTTTTCCCAGATCATCGCCACGCTGCGGCAGGGCGGCGACGTCGGTAACGTCACCGTGCCAGCGACCGAGGGCACCCCGTTGAGCATGCTGGAGGACGTCGCCACCCGCTGGGAGAGGAGCAGAAAGGACGCCGAGCTGCTGCTTGCCCAGGAATCGAACCTCGTCGCGATGGGATCCGCGGTACAGTCGATCAACCAATTGAACCCGACGCTCCTCGACCTCACGGAACAGGTGGCGGCGCTGCAGGCGCAGTCCGGAGCGCCGGCGCGCAACGTGGCCTTCGCCAATCAGCTCACGATGCTGAGCCAGCGCCTCGCGAAAAACGCGAACGCGATGCTTGCCGCCGAGGTGGTGGACCCCGAGGTGGCGTTCCTTCTGGGCAAGGACACCAACACGTTCCGCGACGTGCTGCAGGGACTTACTAAAGGCAGCGGCACCCTGCGGATCGCACCGCCGCCCACCGATGAGATCAAGTCCAAGCTCGCCGAGCTGCAGACCGCCTTCCTCGCGACCCAGGATTCCGTGACGCAGATTCTGCGCAACCTGCAGAAACTGGTCGGCGCGAAGGCGGCGGCACGCGAGATCTTCGACGAAAGCGAGGCGTTGCTGGAGACCTCCAGGTACCTCACCGACGCCTACCAAGCGGACCAGGCGAAGCGCCAGACGCACTTCATCGTCATGGGCGTGGCCGGGGTTCTGGCACTGGTGTGGCTGGCGCTGATCGGCAAGGTGTACGTCCACGACGCTCGCAAGCGCGCGTCTGAAAGCGCGCAGGCGAACCGCCGGAACGAGGAGGCCATTCTCCGGCTGCTCGATGACATGTCCCAGCTGGCCGAAGGCGACCTTACCCGTCACGCGCGCGTAACGGAGGACATGACCGGCGCCATTGCCGACGCCGTGAACTACGCGATCGATGAATTGCGCAGCCTGGTCAACCAGATCAACCAGGCGGCCGGCCAGCTCACCGACTCCACCAACCAGGGCCGCGCGGTGTCCGGGCAGCTGCTGCAGGTGGCGGAGCGGCAGGGCGACGAGATCCAGAGCACGACGGCGTCGGTGCTGCAGATGGCGGAGTCGATGACCGGCGTCTCCAGCAACGCGGCCGAGTGCGCCCAGGTGGCCGAGCAGTCCCTGGCGGCGTCGGAGAAAGGCGCGGCGGCCGTGAACGAGTCGATCACGGGCATGGACACGCTGCGAGAGCAAATTCAGGAGACGTCGAAGCGGATCAAGCGGCTTGGCGAGAGCTCCCAGGAGATCGGCGAGATCGTGCAGCTGATCGCCGGGATTACGGAGCAAACCAACGTTCTCGCCCTGAACGCGGCGATCCAGGCGGCGGCCGCGGGCGAAGCTGGTCGCGGATTCACGGTGGTGGCGGAAGAAGTCCAGCGGCTGGCCGAGCGCTCGGCGGAGGCCACGAAGCAGATCGGCGCCATCGTCCGCACGATTCAGAGCGATACCCACGATGCGGTGCAGGCGATGGAGCAGAGCACCGTCGGGGTGGTCGAGGGCGCGAAGCGAGCCGATGGCGCCGGCCAGGCGCTGGCCGAGATTCGCGAGGTTTCCAACCGCCTGGCCAGCCTGATCTCGTCCATTTCCCAGTCTGCTCAGGCGCAGCGCGAGGCGGCGCAGACGGTCGCGAAGAGCATGCAGGGGATTCTCAACATCACGCAGCAGACCACGAAGGGCACGAAGTGGACCGCCGAGTCGATGGGCCAGATCAACGAGCTGGCGCAGAAACTGAAGGTGTCGGTGTCCGGCTTCAAGGTCTGATCGCACGCCGATGAGCGCCACTCCTTCATTGCAGTCCGGCCCGCTCAACTGGGTCAAGCCGGAAATTGACGCCGCCCTCGGACGGGCGCGCGCCGCCCTGGCGGCGGTGGGCGAGTCGGCCCAGGACAGCGGCGAATTCGCCAACGCAGCCCTCAGCCTCAAGGAAGTCGGCGGCGCGTTGACGATGATCGGCATGGAGGGCCTGGCGCGCTTTGTTCAGGAAATCGAGGCGCTGAACGACGCGATCGCGTCCCAGCGCCGCCTCGCCACCTCCGCCAACCTGGAACTGTTGCAGCGGGCCATCGGCAACGTGACCCATTACCTCGAGGATGTGGCGAACGGCGAGCCGGACCAGCCCATGAACCTGCTGCCGCAGCTTCGGGAACTGGCCAAGGCGCGCGGGGTAGAGGTCGACGACAAGGAGCTCTTCTACCCGGATCTCGGCGTCTACCCGCCACTGCGACCGGATGGCGCACCGCTCGCCGAAATCGCGCTCGCCGCTCTGCTCAAGCTGCAGCGAGCGAGCTATCAGCGCGGCATGCTGGCTTGGCTGCGCGGTAATCGCGAAGGGCTTGCCACCATGTCGGGCGCCCTGGAGGAGATCGAGAAAGCACAGCCGGCGCCGCAGCAGCGCCGCGTCTGGTGGGTGGCCAACGCTTTCCTGGACGCCGTGGACAGGGCCGCAGCCCAGCCCACCGACGAGCAGAAGCGCCTGTGCGCGAGAATCGAGCGCTATCTTGCTGCAGCCGCCACCGCCGGCGACTCGACCGGCGACCCCCTGCTGCGCGATCTGCTCTATCAGCTTCGGAGCTGCGAGCCGGCAACGCAGCGGATGCGAGACGTCCAGGCGTTGTTCCAGCTCGAGCGCCATGCGGCGCCGTCCACCATCCTGGGCCTGGTCGAGCTAGACGTCGAACGCGTCACTCCCCTCCTCCACACGGCGCATGATGCGCTTTCCGCAGCCAAGGCGGCGTGGACCAGCTACAGCCTCGGCGACAGCACGTCGCTCACGAGCTTCCGTTCCAACGTGAGCGAGTTCCGTGCTGCCGTTGGCGAGCTCGGCAACCATCCCCTGCGCGAGCTCTCGGAGCTGATCGAGCGGGTTTCCTCGGTGTTGCGCGCTCAAAGCGCCGACCGCCAGGAAACGATCGCCATGGAGATGGCCACCGCGCTGCTGGCCGTCGAACACGCGCTGAATCGATTCACCACGCTGACGCCGCAGATCGAGGCGAAGGTCGAAGCTATCACGGCGCGCCTTCTCAACGCCCTTTCCGGACGGCGCGCGGACCCCAACGACCCGGCGCTCTCCGGACTCGCGCCGAAGAACGAGGAAACGGAGCTTTTGACGCAGGTGGCGCGCGAGATGCACGCCAACCTCACCCACATGGAGCAGGTGCTGGACGCCTACTTCCGCGGCACGTCGACCCGGGAGCAGCTGGGAGCCCTCGAGCCGTTCGCGCGCCATGTGATCGGGGCGCTGCGAATGCTGAATCAGGACACGGCCGCCGAGCTTCTCGAGCATTGCGCGCAGGTGATCGCAATGCTTGCCGACCGCGAACACGCCCCCTCGCAGTTCGAGGTGAACGTGCTTGCAGATGGCCTCGGCAGCCTGGCCTTCTTCGTTCAGGCCCTCCCCGGCGGCGCGGCGAACGAGCTGCCGATGGTGGAAAAGGCGCTGAAGCGTTTTGTCTCGGGCGACGAATCGCAGCATCGCCCCGCCGAGCGACCGGCCGAGCCGGAGGGGGAGCAGGAAAGCCTCGACTTCGCGCCCGCCGAGGAGACCGGCACGCCGGATTCCGCGACGGGCGAAACCCTCGCCGTCGAGGCGGCAGCGGCCGCCGAAGCGCCGGTACAGGTCGAGACGTCGGCAGTGGAGGCCGTTGCCGTGCCGGCGCAGCCCCTGCCCGCCGAGCCTTCCGAAGCACTTGAAGGGCTGCCCGCGCGCCGCGGCGTCGACGATCGCTCCAAGGCCGACGCCGAGATCGTCGATATCTTCCTCGAAGAGGCGCGGGAGATCCTCGGCGAGCTCGCGGATCACCTCGCCGTCTGCCGCGAGCATCCCGACGATCGCGAAGCCTTGGTCACCGTACGGCGCGCGTTCCACACCCTGAAAGGCAGCGGCCGAATGGCCGGCCTGCCCAATCTGGGCGAGGCGGCCTGGACCGTTGAGAGCCTTCTCAATCACTGGCTCAAGCTCGAGCAGGATGTGTCCCCCGCGCTGGCCGCGTATCTCGGACGAGCCCACGAGCGCTTCGACGCCTGGGCGACGGCCCTGGCGCAGGATGGACGCGTCACGGTCGACTGGGCCAGCCTCGAGGACGAGGCGGCCGGACTTCGCGGCGGGGAGATCACGCAACCGGTGAGCGCAAAGACGCCGCCGCCCGCCGTCACCGCGCCCGCCGCTGCACCGGAGGAAGAGCCCGCATCGGCTTCGGCGGAAGCAACCTTGGTGGAGATTCCGCCGCTCGCCGACCAGACGCTGGACTTCATCGCGGGGCATCAGCCGCTGCCGCACGAGGAGTCGGCTCCGCTCGCCGCGGAGGAGCCGACGCCGGCGGAATCCGCCGAACCCCTCACGCCGTTGATGCAGATCTACCTCGCCGAGGCGGGAGGCTGCATCAGCCGCCTCGAAGACGCGCTGGCGACGCCGGAGCTCCAATCGGAGCCGCCGTTCGAGGCCACCGTGCGCGCGGCGCATACCCTCGCGGGGAGCTCTCGCACCGCCGGCGCGCCCGAGATCGTCGCCCTGGCGGCTACGCTCGAGCAGACGCTGTCGACCGCGCGCGAGGAAGACCGAGTTCTGAGTACCGCTCAGATCGCGGCGTTTGCCGGCGCCGTGCGTGCGCTGCGCACCCAGCTCGAGGAGCTCTCGCGCGGCGTCGCCGCGCAGCCGTGCGCAGCCGAGGTGGAAGCGCTGCACGCTGCCAACCACGCCCTGTCGGCGGCGGCGACGCCGTCGGTGCCTGCGCCGGCGATGGACCGCCGCGTCGTCCGGGACGACATCGACGCCGAACTCCTCAGGATCTTCCTCGATGAGACAGACGACCTCGTCCCGACGCTCGGCGAGGATCTGCGCGAACTGCGCGCCGATGCCGCCGACGCCAAGGCGTTGTCGTCGCTGCGGCGCGTCCTGCACACCCTGAAGGGCAGCGCGCGCATGGCCGGCGCCATGCGCCTGGCCGAACTGGTGCATACGATGGAGTCCGCCGTCGAAACGGCGGCTGACGGCAGCGGACTTACGGCTTCCACGTTCGACGATCTCGAGGACCGCCTCGACCGCCTGGTGAGCGCGATCGACGCCTTGAAGCGCACCGGCGTCGAAGCCTCGCCCGCCGCCGTCGAGGAGACAGCGTCCGCCGCTCCGAGCGTCGCGCCTGCGGAACAACCCGACGTCGCGTCGCCAACGCGCGAACCGGCCGAGCCCCCGGCGGCCCCTTCCCCGAGCGCGGTCGAGGTCCGGCCCGCGCCGGAGCCCGAGGAACTTGGCGTCCTGTCGGCCCAGATCCGCGTCGCCACGGATACCGTCGATCGACTCGTGAACCAGGCCGGCGAGATCAGCATCGCGCGTGGCCGCATCGAGGTCGAGACGCGCGGCTTCCGCCAGACCCTCCTCGAGCTGACCGACAGCGTGATGCGGCTGCGCAACCAGCTGCGCGAGATCGAGATCCACGCCGAAGCCCGCTTGCAGTCGCGCCTGGCCCAGGCGCAGGAAGCCGACGCCGCTTTCGATCCGCTCGAGTTCGATCGCTACACGCGCTTCCAGGAACTCACCCGCCTGATGGCCGAGTCGGTGCACGACGTCACCACCGTCCAGCAGCAGCTGCTCGACAGCCTCGACGAGGTGAGCGCCGCCCTGTCGTCGCAGTCGCACCTCAACCGCCAGATGCAGGACGATCTGATGCAGCTGCGCACGGTGCCATTCCGCACGGTGACGGAGCGGCTGCACCGCGTGGTGCGCCAGACGGCGCGCGAGGTGGGCAAGCGCGTCACGTTCGATGTCGTCGGCGCCCAGGTCGAGATCGACCGCGGCGTGCTGGAGAAGGTCGTCGCACCGCTCGAGCACCTGCTGCGCAACGCCGTCGCGCACGGCATCGAAGCATCCGACCGGCGCGCCGCGCAGGGCAAGCCGGAGATCGGTCGCATCACGCTGACGCTGCGCCAGGACATCAACGACATCGTCATGGTCGTGGAGGACGACGGGCGCGGCCTCGACTATGCGTCCATCCGCGCGAAGGCCGAGGACCTCGGCTGGCTCGCGCCCAACACGAAGCTCGCCGACACCGAGATCGCCCAATTCATCTTCCGCCCCGGCTTCTCGACCGCGACCGAGGTCACCGAGATCGCCGGCCGCGGGGTCGGTATGGACGTCGTCGCCAGCGAACTGCAGGGACTCGGCGGTCGCGTGGACCTCGCCTCCGAAGCCGGCCGCGGAACCAGCTTCAGCCTGCGGGTGCCGCTCACGCTGGCGGTGACGAAGGTTCTGCTGCTGACCGCCGCGGGCCGTACCTGGGGCGTCCTCACGAGCATGGTGGAGCAGGTCCAGGAAGTGGGCGCAGCCGCGCTCGAGGGCATGCTGGCCGAGAGCGCCGTCCAGTGGATGGGTCACCGGTACCCGCTGCACTACCTGCCCAGCCTTCTCGGCCTCGCCGACGGCCAGCCCGAGGTGCGCAGCCGCAACTATCTGCTTCTGCTGCGCAGCGGCGACGGCCGGGTCGCGGTGCTGGTGGACGCCGTTCAGACCAATCAGGACCTGGTCATGAAGAGCTTGGGCCCGCAGCTCTCGCGCGTGCCGGGTATCGCCGGCGCGACCGTGCTGCCCGCCGGTGACGTCGTTCTCATTCTGAACCCGGTGCGACTCGGGGAGCGGCGCGCCGCGGCGCTGCCGGCGCCGGCAGCGCAGGTCGCGCCCGTCGAGGAAGTCTCCGCCGAGCCGCTCATCATGGTGGTGGACGACTCGCTCACCGTGCGCAACGTCACCGGGCGGCTGCTGACGCGCAGCGGCTTCCGCGTCGCCACGGCGAAGGACGGGCTCGACGCGCTGCAAAAACTGCAGGACATCCGGCCGGCCGTGATGCTGGTGGACATCGAGATGCCGCGCATGGACGGCTTCGAGCTCACCAAGCACGTGCGCGGCGATCGCAACCTTTCGCACACGCCGATCATCATGATCACCTCGCGGCTCGCGCAGAAGCATCGCGACTACGCGATGGAGCTCGGTGTCAACCTCTACCTCGGTAAGCCCTACCAGGAAGACGAGCTCCTGGGCTACATCCGCGGCTTCATCCAGGACCACCACTAAGCTTTTTTTTGCAGGGCGCCCCTGCACGCACTGGGCGCCCTTTTCTGGTGCAGCCCGCCTCGCTGGAGAGCGGAGGCGGTGCGTCGATTCCTTCAGCGGCCACCTCCCTCCGCGGCATCCGCCCGCAACCTCCTGATTACGCGTGCGCTTGTTTCGGCGGCACGATGCTTGCTGCGTAACGCACGCCCCATGGAGCGAAAGCGTTCAAGCGCATGCTCTACGGGGCGCCGGGCCTTGCCATGCCCCGGCGACATGTTGCAGCGCGACTTGACGCCGTGACGATGTGGCGACGAGCATCGGGCTTCCGACGCTCCGAGCCCCGCTGACGGCTGCGCGGCAGTCCCTGGATTGCAGGGCTCCGTGCCCGGCTGCTCGCCTCCCCGAATCGTTGTTGACCGGCCTCGCGCCGGTCGCGGGGAGCGGTGTGCAAGCGGTTGCAGCGCGCCGGGTCCGCCGTCGCTCGGCAAAAAGAAAAGCCAACCGCCCAACCAACCACGGAGACTCTCATCATGCTACGCCGACTCGGTATTGCCTTTGCGCTCGTTCTTTCCAGCGCCGCCCTCACCCCGGCAGCCGCCCAGGAGGTCGTCAACTACGGCGTGCAGCCGGCCACGCAGCCGATCTACATCGCCCGTGCGCTCGGGCTGCTGGAGCCCATCGAGAAGAAACACAACATCAAGGTCGAATTCCGCGTCTTCTCCTACGGCGCGCCGGAGAATCAGGCCATGGCCGCCGGCGAGCTGCAGATGGCCTCCGCCGGCATGGGTCCGGCGATCGTCGCCGCTGCACGGCTGCCCGCCAAGCTGGTGGCGATCTCGATCCTCGAGCAGACCGCCATCCTGGTGCCCAAGGACTCCCCGGTGAAGTCGGTCAAGGACCTGAAGGGCAAAAAGGTGGCATTCCCGGGCGAAGGCTCGCAGCAGTACCCCCTGCTGCTGAAGGCGCTCGCCGACGCGGGGCTGAAGGAATCCGACATCCAGCTGTTCAAGACGAAGGGCTCCGACATTCCCACGCTGCTGCAGCAGAAGTCGGTGGACGCCGGCATCACCTGGGATCCGCACGTGTCCAACGCGCTCGCCGCCGGCCACTCGCGGGTCGTGCTCAAGGCAGAAAAGATCATGCCGATCAAGGAGAACCACTACATCGGCAACGGCGAGTACGCCCGCATCGACTTCATCGAGAGGCGGCCCGAGGTGGTGCAGGACCTGGTCACCGCCAACGTCAAGGCGATCGAGTACATCCTCAAGGACCCCAAGGGCGCGGCCAAGCTGTGGAGCCAGCAGATCGGCTTCCCGGTGGAGGTGATCGACTTCTCGCTGGCGGAGGGCATCTCGGTCTACAGCAAGAACATCGTGCCGTCGAAGAACACCGTCGACGCGTACACCAAGTTTCTCAAGGACGCCGGCATCCTCAAGCCCGACGACAATCCCAAGGTCGACGCGAGCTTTGCCGAGAAGGCGCTGAAAGCGGCGATGTAGGCCGCGGCTGGTCCGGTCCATGCAGCGCACCGCCATGGCGGCAGGAAGGGTGCTGCCCTTCCTGTACGCCGGGATCTTCATCGTCATCGTCTGGCAGGCGGTGGTGGTAGCGACGAAGGCCCACCCTTCGATCCTGCCGCCCCCGTGGGCCGTCGCCAAGGGCTTCGGCCAGCTGGTGGCCAGCGGTGAGATATTCCTCCACACCGGCGTGAGCCTCGCCCGGGTCGTGTCGGCGTGGCTGCTCTCGGCGCTGATCGCCATTCCGCTCGGGCTCGCGATGGGGCGCTCCCGCCGCCTCGAGAACCTCGTCGACCCGGTGATCGAGCTGTTTCGGCCGATTTCGCCGCTCGCGTGGATTCCTCTCGCGATTCTCTGGTTCGGCATCGGTGAAGCGGGCAAAGTGTTCATCGTCTTCATCGGCACGTTCTTTCCGACGCTGCTGGCGACGGTGGCCGGCGTGAAAAGCATCGACCCCGTGCTGATCCACGCCGGCGAGGTCCTCGGCTGCAACGACCGCGCGTCGCTGTTCCGCAAGGTCGTGCTGCCGGCGTCGCTGCCGAGCATCGTCGTGGGGCTGCGGATCTCGTTCGGCACCGGGTGGGCGGCAATCATCGCGGCCGAACTGGTCGCGGCCCGCTCCGGCCTCGGCTATCTGATCGCGAACGGCATGGAGATTCTGCGCGCCGACCAGGTCCTTGTCGGCATGGCCGTCATCGGCATCCTCGGCGTCTGCTTCGACGCCTTCTTCCGCTTTCTCAACCGGCGCCTGTCATGGCAATGAACCCCGTCGACGAGCCGCGCGCGATCGCGGGCAAACCGATCCACATCGACCAGGTCACCAAGATCTACGAAAGCCGCTCGGGCGCGCCGGTCGAGGCGCTGCGTCCGTTCGACCTCGAGATCGCCGCGGGCGAGTTCCTCGTGATCGTCGGGCCCTCGGGCTGCGGCAAGAGCACGCTGCTCTACATGCTGGCCGGATTCAGCTCCCCCACCTCGGGCGCGATCCGCGTCGCGCAGGAGCCGGTCATGGGACCCGACATCGACCGCGGCATGGTGTTCCAGAGCTACGCGCTGTTTCCGTGGCTGACGGTGCGCGGCAACGTCGAGTTCGGGCTCGAGCGCAAGGGCATCGCCCGGCGTGAGCGCAGCCGCATCGCGATGGAGTACCTGCAGATGGTCGGCCTGCAGGACTTCGCCGACAAGCACGTCTCCGAGCTCTCCGGCGGCATGAAGCAGCGCGTCGCCATCGCCCGCGCGTTCGCCACGGAGCCCTCGGTCATCTTCATGGACGAGCCCTTCGGCGCGCTCGATGCCCTCACGCGCCGCTTCCTGCAACGCGAACTGCTGCGAATCTGGCGCGAGCACCGGCGCACGGTCGTCTTCATCACCCACTCCGTGCCGGAGGCGGTGTTCCTCGCCGATCGCATCATCGTCATGACCGCCCGCCCCGGCGAGATCAAGTCCGAGATCCGCGTCGAGCTGCCGCATCCGCGCGACACCACCGCCGACGATTTCCGCGACTACGAGCGCAAGATCTACGCCGATCTCGACGAGGAGCTGGCGAAGACCTTTGCCCAGGAAGGCAGGGCAGCCGGTGGCTGATCCCGCGGATCTTTCGGCCACCGCCGCGGCCGACGCGATTCGGCGCGGCAAGCTGAGCTGCGAGGCGCTGACCGCCGCCTGTCTGGCACGCATCGCCGAGCGCGAGCCGGTGGTGCGCGCGTTCGTCGACCTCAAGCCGGATGCGGCCCTGGCCCGCGCCCGCGAACTCGACCGGCGCCGCCCCCGCGACGACGAGCCGTTGTACGGGGTTCCGGTTGCGCTGAAGGAGGTGTTCGACGTGGCCGGGTACCGCTGCGCGTGGGGCACGCCGATCCACGCCGGCCGCGTTCCCGCCGTCGACGCGCCGCCGGTCGCGCGCCTCAAGGCCGCGGGCGCCGTCGTTCTCGGTACGACCGTCTCGACGGAGTACGCCATTGCCGCCGCCGGCCCGACCACAAATCCGCACGACGCCGCGCGCACGCCGGGCGGGTCCTCGAGCGGCTCGGCGGCCGCGGTCGCCGCCGGGATGGCGCCGATCGCGCTGGGCTCGCAGAGCATCGGCTCCATCGTTCGGCCGGCGACGTACTGCGGCGTCCTGGGTCTCAAGCCGACGCGCGGCGCCGTCAGCACCCGGGGCGGGATGGCGCTGGCGGAAGAACTCGACCACGTCGGTGTGCTCGCCCGCGACGTCGACGACGTCGCGCTCGCGTGTCGCGTTCTTTTTGGCCGCGACCTCGACGACCCGGGTTCGCGCAACGTCACGCCACCCGATCTGGCGAGCGCTCCGCGTCCCAGCCACGCGCTGCTGGTCGTCGGTCCGCTGCGCGCGCGCGTCCGGCCGGCGAGCGAGCAAGCCGTGCAGCGGGCGGCCGACGCGCTACGGCGCGCAGGCATCAACGTCACGCGAATCGAGCTGCCCGCCAGCTTCGACCGCATCGAGTGGATCACCTACACGCTGCTTTGCCGCGGCATCGCGCGCCACCATGGCGCGGACTACGACCGCGCTGCCGAGCGCATGAGCCCGCGCATGCGCGAACTGGTGGAGCGCGGCCGCGCACTCGGCGACGCCGAGCATGCCGACGCCCGCGCCGCCGCGGCGGAGTTCACCCAGCAGCTCGCCGGGATGCTGCCGACCGGGACGATTGCCGTGAACGCGGCGGTCGACGACGTCGCGCCGCTGCGAAGCGAAGGCACCGGCGTGCCGATCCTGCAAGCCCTGTGGACGGTGGCCGGCTTGCCCGCGCTTGCGGTGCCCTGCGGCCACGACCAGGGTTTGCCGATCGGCGTGCAGTTCGCGGCCGGCGCCGGCGAGGAGGCCCTGCTCCTTTCCGCCGCCCGGTTGGTTTCGGGAAAACCCTAGCCGGCTGGATTCAGCACCAGCACGCAATCGACCGCCGCCGCGCCGTTCGCCGAAAGCAGCACGGGGTTCAAGTCCAGCTCGGCGAGCCGATCCCCGGCGGCGGCGCCGAAACGGGATACCGCGCAAATGATCTCGACGAGCGCGGAACGGCTGACGGCGGGCTTGCCGCGCACGCCGTCCAGGATCGCGCGCCCCTTGAGCTCCGCCAGCATCTGCTCCGCTTCATGCGGCGCCAGGGGGCAGCGGCGGAAGGCGACGTCCTTCAGCACCTCCACCAGCACGCCGCCGAGGCCGGCCATCAGCACCGGACCAAACACCGGATCGTGCTTGAGTCCAAGCACGAACTCGACGTCCCCGGTCGCCATCTTCTGCACCACGATGCCGTCGATGCGCGCATCCGCCTTGTAGCGCCGCGCCGCGGCCATGACCTCCGCGAAAGCGGTCCGCACCGCCGCCTCGTCGGCGAGATTGAGCCGGACGCCCTGCGCCTCCGTCTTGTGCAGGATGTCCGGCGACTCGATCTTGAGCGCCACCGGATAGCCGAGCGCGCGGGCGGCGCCGACGGCATCCTCGGCGTCGGCGGCCAGGCGCACCGGCGCCATCGGCACGCCGGCTGCCTGCAGGAGGGCGGTTGCCTGCAGCGTCGGCACGACGCCGCCGCGGGCGGGCAGATCCAGCTGCGGCAGCACCATCGGGGCGGAGCGCTCCGACAGATAACGCCGCCGCGCCTCGGCAAAGTGCACCATGCCGGCGATGGCGTCGATTGCCGGCTCCCCGCCGCGCAGCATCGGGACGCCGAGCTCGGCGAGCGCTTTCACCGCCGAGTCCGGCGCCGCCACCCACACGACGATGAACGGTTTCGTGCTGCGCGCCTTCACTTCCTTGAAAATGCCGACCAGCAGATCGACGTTGGCGTGCATCAACTGCAGCCACGCGACCCCGATGTGCACTTGCGGATCCTCCAGCATCAGCAGGATGCTCTCGCGCAGGATCGCCGGCTCGGCGACGAACTGGCCGGTGACGTCGATCGGGTTGGTTGCGACGCCGAAGCCCGGCAGGGTGGCCTTGATCTTCGCCTGCGTCGCGGGCGTGAGCGTCGGCACCGACAGGCCGAGTTCCTCGGCGCGGTCGGCCATCAGCACGCCGGCGCCGCCCGACTGGCTGGCGATCGCGATGCCGCGGCCCTCCGGCAGCGCGCAGTGGGCGAAGACCTGCGCGACGTCCAGCATGTGCTCCTCGTTTCGCGCCCGCACGATCCCGAGCTGGCGCGCGACGCCGTCGAACACCGCATCCTCGCCGGCGAGCGAGCCCGTGTGGGAGGCCGCGGCGCGGGCGCCGGCGGCCATCCGCCCGACCTTGGTCAGCACCAGCGGCTTGCCCAACTCGAGCGCCCGGCGCGCGAGGCGCGCGAGCCCCGCCCCGTCCTTGAGGCCCTCGATGTAGCCGGTGCCGACGCGGATGCGCGAATCCTGCAGCACCTCCTCCATCGCGCTGACCAGATTGACGTCGGCCTCGTTGCCGGTGTTGACGAAGTAGCCGATGCCGAGCCGCCGGTTGCGCGCCAGCGCCGCAATCGCCGTGCCGAAGGCCCCGGACTGCGTGACGAACGCCACCGGCCCCGGCACGTTCTCGCCGTCGGCGTACTGGCTGAAAGTGGCGATCACCTTCTCGAACGCGTTGATGAGTCCCAGGCAATTGGGGCCGCACAGGCGCACACCGTTCTCGCGCGCGACCCGCGCGAGCTCCTGCTCGAGCCGCTTGCCCTCGGCGCCCATCTCGCCGAAGCCGGAGCTGAACACGACGGCGGCCGGCACCTTCTTGCGCCCGAGCGCGCGGAAGGCGTCAATCACCGCAGCCGCCGGCAGCACCACCACCGCGAGATCCACGGGACCCGGGATCGCCTCCACGCTCGGGTAGCAAGCGAGCTCGCCGATGCGCTCGTATTTCGGGTTGACCGGGTAGATTCTGCCCGCGTAGCCCTTCTCCAGCAGGTGCTTCAGGGGACGGCCATTGATCTTCTTGAAGTCGGCAGAGGCGCCGAGGATGGCGATCGATTGCGGCTTGACGAGCGCGGTGAGTCCGTTGGCCATGGGCTTTTCTAGTTGAACGCGGAAATCCCGGTCTGGGCCCGTCCCAGCACCAGTGCGTGGATGTCGTGGGTGCCTTCCAACGTGTTCACGGTCTCCAGGTTCAGCAGGTGGCGGATCACGTGGTACTCGTCCGCGATGCCGTTGCCGCCGTGCAGGTCACGCGCCGCCCGCGCGATCTCGAGGGCCTTGCCGGCGCAGTTGCGCTTGAGCAGCGACACCATCTCGGGCGTGGCCAGCCCCTCGTCGCGCAGGCGCGACACGCGCAGGCAGGCGAGCAGGCCGAGCGCGATCTCGGTCTGCATGTCGGCCAGCTTCTTCTGCACCAGCTGGTTCGCGGCCAGCGG
>CAZGTK010000008.1:0-20417 GCA_964528415.1 uncultured Burkholderiales bacterium
GCCAGCTTCGCGTCGGGGGTCTCGAGCAGCATTGTCTTGCGACTGACCGCGTTTTCTCTCGTCGCCGTCAACGGTTCCACCAACTGGTATGCAGCACCGGTCCCCGAGCCGGGGACCTGGGCCATGATGCTCGTCGGGCTGGTCGGTATCGGCGCGATTGCGCGCCGCCGCCTCCGCGGCTGAGCACGAGGGGGCGCGTTCCCCCTTTTTTATTCGGTCAAGCCCGCGACGGGGCGCCGGAAACGCGATCAGGCACGAGGAGGAGGAGAAACCTCGGGAGGAGGGCGTTCGCGCCCTCTTTTTTTTGGCCCCGGCGCGGGGCGGCCGCATGCCCCGATGGCAGGCGCGTCGCCAGCCCCCTGCAACAGGCCTCCTGGACGCGCCGGAAGGGTCCGTTGCGACCCGCTTCCCTGTCGTCCGTCAACGACATAATTTTGCTTTTAAAACATTGACAAACGTGCGCCGCCGGTCTGAAATGTTTCAGTAATGATGCACCCATAAACTGCCCGTTCCCCCGGGCCGGCGCAGTCGCCGGCATCCACACCGTTTTTTTCCAGGGTTCCCCATGATCGCTCCGCGCCTCCGCACCGCCCTCACCGTCTCCGCCGTCGCGCTCGTGCTCGCCGCCTGCGGCAGCGACAAGAAGCCCGCCACCCAGGTGGCGGCGAAGGTGAACGACGACGAAATCTCCGTCCACCAGATCAACTACACGCTCGCGCGCACGCCCAACGTCAATCCCGAGCGCGCCGCCGAGGCGCGCAGGCAGATCCTCGACAAGCTGGTGGACCAGCAGCTGCTGGTGCAGAAGGCGATGGACAGCAAGCTCGACCGCGATCCCAACGTCATGATGACCGTCGAGGCCGCGCGCAAGCAGATCCTCGCGCAGGCCTACCTCGAGCGCGCGATCAGCTCGGCGGCGAAGCCCTCGCCGCAGGACATCAAGAAGTACTACGACGAGCACCCGGAGCTCTTCGCCGAGCGGCGCATCTACCGCCTGCAGGAGATCAACGTCGCCGCCAAGGGCGAGCAGCAGCAGCAGGTGCGCGACGAGCTCGCCAAGGCGAAGAGCCTCGCGGAGTTCACGCAGGCGCTCAAGGACCAGAAGATCGAGTTCACCGTGAACTCCGGCGTCAAGGCCGCCGAGCAGCTGCCGCTGGAGATGCTGCCGCGCTTCCACAAGATGAAGGACAGCGAGATCGGCGTGATCCCCTCGCCGAACAATCTGCTCATCGTGCAGCTGGTGGCCTCGCAGACGCAGCCCCTCGACGAGAAGAAGGCCGAGCCGTTCATCGAGCGCTTCCTCACCAACCAGAAGCGCCTCGAGATCGCCGAGAACCAGGTGAAGCAGCTGCGCACCGCCGCGGCCATCGAGTACATGGGCGACTTCGCAAAGGAGAACACGGCCGCGGCGGCGCCCGCGCCCGCCGCGCCGGCGCCCGCGACGCAGCCCGCCGCCAAGCCCGCCGAAAAGAGCGCCATCGAGAAAGGCCTATCCGGCCTAAAATGAGGCCCGGGACTTGCTCGCAAGCGGGGAGGCGGCACAAACGTGGCTGAAGCTATCGGTTTGAAAGATTTTTTGGGGCGCGTTGCGCGCATCGCGCACCGGCTGGGTGCGCTGGCGGTGCTCGTCGCACTGCTCGCGCCGCTGCCGGCCGCCGCGCAGGACGCCGGCTACACGCTCGGCCCCGGCGACGTGGTGCGCATCAACGTATTCCAGAACGCGGACATGCTCACCGAGACGCGCGTCGCCGAGAACGGCAACATCACCTTTCCGCTGGTGGGCGCGGTGAAGGTGGGCGGGCTCACCGTCGCGCAGGCGCAGTCGCGCATCGCCGAGGCGCTCACCAAGGGCGGGTTCGTCAACAACCCGCAGGTGAACCTGCTGGTGGTCCAGTTCAAGAGCAAGCAGGTCTCCGTGCTGGGCTACGTGAACCGCCCCGGTCGCTTCCCGATCGAGGAAGCGAGCGTGACGCTCGCCGACATGCTCGCAACCGCGGGCGGCATCGCCAACGGCGGCGCGGACGAAGTCATCATCACCCGCACCGCGGGCGGCGGCAGCGAGCAGCTGACCGTCAACATGGACGCGATGTTCGTCGACAAGGAGATCAAGTCGAACCTGGTGCTGCAGAACGGCGACATCATCTACGTGCCGCGCGCGCCGGTGTTCTACATCTACGGCGAGGTGCAGCGCCCCGGCGCCTACCGCATCGAGCGCAACATGACCGTGATGCAGGCGCTCTCGCTCGGCGGCGGCCCCACGCTGCGCGGCACCGACAAGGGCATGCGCCTCACGCGCCGCAACCCGCAGGGCCTGGTGCAGGAGTACGAGGCGAGCCTCAACGATCCTGTGCGCAAGGACGACGTCCTCTATGTCCGCGAGCGCCTGTTCTAACAGCCGTCGTCCCGGCGCGGCCTGGAGTTCCGGGGCCGCCGCTCCTCATCCCGGCGCAGGCCGGAATTCCGGGGTCGATGCTCGTCATCCCGGCGTAGGCCGGGATCCAGGGTCTTGCGTTTCCTCCCTCTCCCTCGATGGGAGAGGGCCGGGGAGAGGGTGCAGCCATCCCCACCGCCTTCACCGTCATCCCGGCGCAGCCTGCCCCGTACCGCGATACGGGGGCCGGGATCCAGGGCCTTTTGTTCGTCATCCCGGCGCAGGCCGGGATCCAGGGTTTTTGCATTCGGTGCAGCCGACGCCCTCGTCCACCGGCCGGAGCCACCCATGAGCTTCCAGCAATTCCTCACCATCCTGTGGGCGCGCAAGTGGATCGTCGTCTTCACGCTCCTCGTGACCGTCGGCACCGCGGCGGCCTTGAGCCTCCTCCTGCCGCCGCGCTACACCGCGACCACCACCCTCGTGATCGACTTCAAGGCGCTCGATCCCGTCACCGGCGCGCTGCTCCCCGCGCAGCTCATGCCCGGCTACATGGCCACCCAGGTGGGCATCATCGAGAGCCACAACGTCGGCGTTAAGGTGGTCAAGAACCTCCGGCTCGCCGAGATCCCGGCGATGCAGGAGGAATTTGTCGCCGACGCCGAGGGCAAGGGCAAGATCGAGGACTGGCTCGCCGAGCTTCTGATCAAGTACCTCGACGTCGAGCCCTCGCGCGAAGCCAGCATCATCAATGTGAGCTACACCGGCAACAACCCGGACTTCGCCGCCGCGATTTCCAACGCGTTCGCCAGGGCTTATATCGACACCAACCTCGAGCTGCGCGTCGAGCCCGCGAAGCAGATGGCCACCTGGTTCAACGACCAGCTGAGCACGCTCAAAGGCAATCTGGAGAAAGCCCAGGCGCGACTCTCGGCCTACCAGCGCGATAAGGGCATCCACGCCGCCGTCGAAGCGATGGACGTGGAGAACGCCAAGCTGCAGGAGCTCAACCAGCAGCTGGTGCTGGCCGAAGCGCAGGCGTCCGACGCCGCCAGCCGCAAGCGCCAGCTCGACGGATTCATCGCCAGCGGCCAGAGCCCCGAGTCGCTGCCCGACGTGCTCGCGAACCCGCTCATCAACGGCCTCAAGAGCCAGCTCTCGTCCGCTTCCGCGCGCTTGAGCCAGGTGTCCGGCCAGCTCGGCCGGAACCACCCCGAGTTCCAGCGTGCCACCGCCGAGGTGGAAAGCATCCGCGCCAAGCTCACCGAGGAAATCCAGAACGCCGCGGCCGGCATCACCAACCAGTATCGAATTTCCAGCAGTCGGGTTGCGCAGCTGCGCCGCGCGGTGGAGCAGCAGAAGGAAAGCCTGCTCGCCGGCAACGTCGGCCGCGACGAGATGGCGGTCCTCATCAAGGAAGTCGAGAGCGCGCAGCGCGCTTACGAGGCCGCCGCCCAGCGCTTCACGCAGACCAACCTCGAAGGCCAGATCACGCAGTCCAACATCGCGATCCTCAACCCGGCGATCCCGCCTCTCAAGCCGTCGTTCCCGAAGCTGCTGCTCAACACCGCGCTCGCGATCGTCCTCGGCGGCATGCTGGGCGTCGGCTTCGCGTTCCTGCGCGAGATGACGGACCGCCGGGTGCGCTCGCTCGAGGACCTTGCCCAGATCGAGGGCATGCCGGTGCTCGGCGTGTTGAACAAGGCGCCGAAGCGCCGCCGGCTCTTTGGCCTCTTCGGCCGCCGCGCGCCGGCGCCCGCCCCCGGCTGACGCGAAAGGACTCCATCCATGAGCGTCACCAGCGAAAGACTCACGGTGCATCCGGCCACGTCGCGGCCGCACGCCGTCAACCGGCAGCTCGGCGCGCTGCTGGTGGATATGGGCAAGCTCACGCCGGACGACGCGGAGCAGGTGCTGCGGGCCCAGAAGGAGATGGGGCTTCGTTTCGGCGACGCCGCCGTCAAGCTCGGCCTCGTGACCGAGCAGGACGTCCAGCAGGCGCTCGCCCGCCAGTACGAGTATCCCTACGTCCTGCCCGGCGAAAGCGCCATCAGCGAGGAAGTCATCGCCGCCTACCAGCCCTTCAGCTTTCAGGTGGAGCAGCTGCGCGCGCTGCGCAGCCAGCTGCTGCTGCGCTGGTTCGGCGAGGAGGAAGAGCGCCGCGCGCTTTCCATCGTCAGCCCCGGCCGCGGCGAGGGCCGCAGCTACCTCGCCGCCAATCTGGCGGTCGTGTTTTCGCAACTCGGCGAGCACACGCTCCTGATCGACGCGGACATGCGCAACCCGCGCCAGCACGCGCTGTTCGGGTTGCCGAATTCCAGCGGCCTTTCCACCGTGCTGTCGGGCCGCGCGGGCAACGAGGCAATCCACCGCATCCCGGCGCTGCTCGACCTTTCGGTGCTTCCAGCGGGCCCGACGCCGCCGAATCCGGCGGAGCTGGTGGCCCGCTCGCAGTTCATCGGCCAGCTCGCCGAGGTCGTGCGCCAGTACGACGTGGTGATCGTGGACACGCCCGCGGCGACGCTCGGCGCGGACGCGCAGACCATCGGCGTGCGCACCAGCGGCGCGTTGATGGTGGCGCGTAACAACGCCACGCGGCTGGAGGACGTGCAGGCGCTGCGCGACAGCCTCGCCGCCGCCAGCGCCCAGGTCGTCGGCGTCGTCCTGAACGACTTCTGATTTGCTTGTGTTCGTCATCCCGGCGATTCGTCATCGCAACGACTCGTCATCCCGGCGAATGCCGGGATCCAGGGATTTTGATCCCCTCTTCCTCGACGGCAGAGGTCAGGGGAGAGGTTGAGAAGGTAGCCGTCCCCCCGGCGAGCGCCGGGATCCAGAGCTCCCTCTCCCTCGATCGGAGAGGGCACGGGAGAGGGTGAGGGGTTAGCCGTCATCCCGGCGAATGCCGGGATCCAGGGTTCTTGCCCTGGCCATCGCAGGCAGAGGGCAGCGGAGAGGGTGATTCGTCGTTCCGTAAAGCGCAATTGATCGAACCTGAAACCAAGTGGCTTCCATCCCCAATACGCAATCACCCGCCCGCTTCTCCCCCGGCCCCTGGCTCCCCTGGATCCCGGTCGCCGTCGGCCTCGCCGCGCTCTACCTCCCGACCTGGTGGGACCTCTGGCACGGGGTATGGAACACCGAAGAGCAGGGCCACGGCCCGCTCATCCTCGCCGTCTCCATCTACTTCATCTGGCAAAAGCGCGCCGCGCTGATCGGCGACGCGGAGAAGACCGCGCCCATCCTCGGCGGCGCGATTCTCGCCTTCGGCCTGCTGCTCTACGTGCTCGGCCGGTCGCAGGACATCCTGATGTTCGAGGTGGGCTCCCAGATTCCCGTCCTCGCCGGGACGCTGCTCCTGCTCCGCGGCTGGCCCAGCATCCGCGCGATGTGGTTCCCGCTGCTCTTCCTCGTGTTCATGGTGCCGCTGCCCGGCGTGATCGTGGACGCGATCACGGGCCCATTGAAGCAGAACGTCTCCGTGATCGCGGAGAACCTGCTGTACTGGGCCGGCTACCCGATCGCGCGCACGGGCGTGGTCCTGAGCGTCGGTCCCTACCAGCTGCTCGTTGCAGACGCCTGCTCGGGCCTCAACTCCATGTACTCGCTTTCCGCGCTGGGAATCCTTTACCTCTACCTCATGCAGTACAAGGGCTGGTGGCGAAACGGCATCCTGCTCGCGAGCATCCTGCCGATCGCGTTCGCCGCGAACATCATCCGCGTGATGATTCTGGTCCTCGTGACGTACCACTTCGGCGATGAGGCCGGGCAGGGGTTCCTGCATGGGTTTGCGGGGATGGTTCTTTTCGTCATTGCGCTCGTGCTTCTTTTCCTTCTGGACTCCATCCTCGGGCTCTTTTCGGGAAAGGCCAAGCTGGAGGCGAAACATGGCTAGACCCCAAAACCTCGTTGTCGCGATCTGCATGCTCCTCGCAGCGGGCCTTGCATTCGCCCTGACCCCCAGGCAGCTGGCCGCGGACAAGGGGGAGCGAATCGACCTGGAGACGTTGGTCCCGCAATCGTTTGGCGACTGGAGGATCGACAGCTCGATAGTTCCCATCGCCCCCAACCCTCAGGCTCAGGAACTGCTCTCGAAACTGTATAACCAGACGCTGGCGCGTACCTACGTCAACAGCCACGGCACGCGGGTGATGCTCTCGGTTGCCTACGGGGGCGACCAGAGCGACGCGATGCAGGTTCACAAGCCGGAAGTCTGCTACCCGGCGCAGGGCTTCCAGGTCTTGGATATCCGCGATGGCTCCCTCGAGACCTCGCACGGGACCATCCCCGTTCGCCGCCTGATGGCGAGGAACGGCCCGCGGAGCGAGCCGGTGACGTACTGGATCATCATCGGAAACCGTATCGCGCTCGGGTCGTTGGAGCGAAAACTGGAGCAGTTGAAGTTCGGCCTTACTGGAACGGTTCCGGATGGCTTGCTGTTCCGGGTGTCGACATTGACTGCGGACGGCGCCGAGGGCTATCGGGTGCAAGGCGAGTTTGTGCAGCAGATGCTGGAGAGCATGGATGCCAAGGGACGGGAGCGATTGCTTGGAGCCTCCGCGAACGCGGGCTGAATTCGGCGTCTGCAGCCGATCATTCGCCTCGTGGGTCGCGCCGGGGGTGCCTCGACAAGATTTGTCCCCGGAGGCGCAATGCGGATCCGTAAGAGCGTTCGCCGCGCGGCGCGGCACCGGCCTTAGCCCCGGCGGGTTGAGCTGAGGCTACCGTCTAATGGTCGGCGCCCAGGTGGACACGCGTGCCATCAGCCGAATGCGGTGGGTCGCGCTGCTTGTCGTCGTGTTCGCGTCGGCGTTCTCCGGCGCTCTGGTTGCGCTGCTCATAGCGGTCGATTTATGGCAGGCCGGGGTACTTATCGCGGGCGCGGTTTGGGCGATCATCGTCTACTGGTTGCTCTGGAAGGAAGGAGAGAGAGGACACCGAGACGCGCCATTCTGGTTCCTGCTGTTTTGGGCTTTCGGATCCGCCACGATTCAATCCTTGACGCGGATCCAGGCCGACTGGGTTTTCGAGCTCGTGTTGTTGTTTCTTGCGCCGCTGATGCTACCCAAGCTGGTGTGGTGGGCACGCCGTTCGACGACCGTACGGGCCGTTCTGCTCTTATTGGCAGGGTTCCTCTTGATCGCCGCCATGAGCAGCTACCTTGGGCGCTCAAAGCCGCTTTCGGCCGCGTTCCAAGTCATCACGAATCTCAAGCTGTACCTGCTGCTGTTGCTCGGGCTGTTCGTAACATGGAGCGGCCGTACGGAGAAGGTTTTCTGGGGCGTTGTCAGGCATTCCTGGATCCTGCTGTTGGCGCTAATCGCGGTCCAGTGGGGTTTTCCTGCCTTTTTCGACGCGCTCTTTCCATACTCAGCCACTGACAGCAGGCATTTTGTTCCGTCATTGACGCGAGCGGTCGGACCATTTCGGAATCCGACCGTGCTGGGTTTCTATTCCGCGATTTTCCTCCTGCTTTCTGTTCTCAAGCTGGCAGAGAGTCGGCAAGCGGGATGGTACGTCAGCGCGCTGGCCTACGCCGTCGCCCTGTTTGCGTCGGGCCAGCGGCAGGAGATGCTGGGCGTGATTTTCTGCTGCGCCTTGCTGTACGCCCTTCACGGCAGTGCGTGGAAGTTCGCCTCGCGCCTCCTCACGGGGGTCGTCGCCGTGGCCGCGGTGTTTGGTACCCTCTGGGTGACGGAGGCCGAGTACTTCCGCGCAGAGCTTGCCAAAATGGGGCTCGTCGGTCACGCGAGCCTGGTCCAGCCACGCACCGTTCTTTACGTTGATTCTGTCGAGCTGGCCAACCGTTACTTCCCCTTGGGCAGCGGCTTGGGTACCTTCGCAAGCGCCGGGGCGCAGAAGTTCGACCCGACGCTGTATTACGACCAGGGCTTTGGCGCGTTCTCATGGTTTGGCCGGGTCAACGTGCTTTCGGACACGTATTGGCCACAGTTCTTCGCCGAGGCCGGATGGATCGGATTTGCGCTCTACGCCGCGGCGTTTTTGACTCTTTTGGCCTACAGCGTGGTTCGCGTCTTGCGGGCGAGCGAGGCGAGAGCACGTCACTATGCGCTCGCATCCTTTCTCTGCATCGCTTTCGCGGCGTTCATTTCCCTCGCCTCGCCGGTGCTTGAGGACCCGGGATTGATGCTGGTACCTGCGGTCCTGTTCGGGGTCGCTGAAAGGCTGTTCCGCGTGGACCCGGTGTCCCGGTTCGCGTCCCGGCAGCAGACCACGTCGCGGCGGATGCCGGTCGTTAGTGGAACCGCCATGGCGAAGACGCCGTGAGCGTGGTCGGGATCACGTTTGGGAACCCGCGGTGCGCTACGCGCCCGTCCATTGCAATGCGCCGGATGGCCAAGGGGCTTATCCCCACGCTCGCGGCCCTATGCGCGGCGATCGCGAGCTGGTCTGCCGCATGGGCTGCGGGCGGGGAGATTCCAAGGGTGCGCAGCGGAGGGTCCGTTTCCATCGAGGCGGATCTCAGAAACGTCACGCGACCAGCTATCCCGACCACCCTGATCGGTTTTAACGTCCTTTGGTACAACTTCCAGTTCGGTTACTGGCGCGACGACAGGGTCCGCGCAGACCTGGTGGACTATCTAAAGCCTTTCCACGGGGCCCTTTACCGATATCCAGGCGGTACAGAGGCATCACTTTTTGACTGGCGACGGTCGATCGGCGTGCGGCAGGAGCGCACCCAACAGCGGCGAGCGTATTCCAGAGAGTCGGCCCGAGTCGACTTCGGAACGCCCGAGTTCCTGGGGTTCGTGAAGGGGGTCGGTGGCATTCCGCTTGTCGTCGCGAATCTTGCGGTACCCAGCACGGGCGGCGTTGCCGAGGCGGCTCTGGATGCGCGCGCTTGGCTGAAGCACATTCGCGAGGCGGAAGATGTCCCCGGGCGGCGATCCGCTGGTCCCGGCGAGCCGTGCGCTTCGACCAGAGGTTGTCCGGTTTTCCTTTGGGAGTTGGGGAACGAGCTTGACCACCTCGGCGACGCGTCAATGAACGCGAGGCGCTACGCGGCTGTCGCGCGCGCCGCCGGGTCCGAGTTGAAGCAGGAAGACCCCCGGGTGCGGCTGATTGCCTTGACGCGTACGGCGCCCTGGTCAGTGAAGCCTGGGACTGAATCGGCGACTTCCTTCAATGCGACGGTGATGACCGAGCTCCGCGGGCTGGTCGACGGGTACTCCTGGCACCCCTACTACGACGGCCGGCATGTTCCGTGGATGATCGAGTACACGGACAACCTCGTGAACGAGGCCAAGGCGGCCGGTTACGCAGCGAGTTCGGTGAAGCTGTATGTCACCGAGCACGCGAAGTGGCCGCCGAAGCCGCCGGTTGGGGCATGGGACGAGTCGTGGAAGCGGACCAGCGATCTGGGCGGCGCGATTTCCAGCGCTGATTTCCTCATCGCCATGGCCTCGATGCCGAACGTCGAAGGCGCGGTCTGGCACGCTCTAGGGGCGAGAGGTCCCTGGCAGCTTTTTTACGTCCACCCATCCAACGACAGGCTGATCCCCAGCGTCGTCTACTGGGGTCTCCGAGTCGTGAGGGCAGGACTGCTCGACGATGCTGTCGCCACCACCGTGACCTCGCCAAACGTGAGCGAATACCGTGGCGGTTACGATGTTCGTGCGCTCGTGACGAGGGCAGAACAGCCGCGCAGAATCTCGATACTGGCGGTAAACCGGGCCGGCAGGGACCATGAGGCCTTGGTGACGCTGAAAGGATTGGAAGGAGCCCGCGCCACGGGAGAGATCTTCTCGATCTCCGGCCCGAACCCGCAGACAGCCAATGACAGCGGCGATCCTGACCGGGTGTCCTTGAGGAGGCAGCCGCTTTCTCTGAACTTCGACAGCGGCGGTCGAACGACTTTCGTTATCCCCGCGAACTCGGTGACGGCATGGGTCTTTGCGGACCGATGACGAGTGTCGTCAAAGACGCGGGTGGACAGCCGAATCGCGGTCCATGATGCCTGCATCGGTACTGAATGTCAGTCAGAACTACTATGTCGCGGGCGGATCGGACCGCTACTTTTTCGCGCTTGGAGACCTGCTAGAGCGGCATGGCCATACGGTGGTTCCGTTCGCAAGCGCCCAAGAGCGCAACAACGCGACGCCTTGGGACCGTTGCTTCCCAAAGGCGGTCGATTTCATTAATCCCGGCATGGCGGATCTCGGCCGCTTTGTCTATTCACGCCCCGCGCGAAGCGCCATCAGACGACTGATCGAGGAGGTTCGGCCCGGCATTGCGCACCTCCACATTTACTATGGCCAGCTCACGTCGTCGATCCTACGGCCCATCGTTGAAGCCGGCATCCCGATCGTCCAAACCCTTCACGAGTACAAGCTCGTCTGCCCGGTCTACTCGCTGGTCTCGCGAGATCGCATCTGCGAAGCGTGCAGCGGCGGGCGTTTCTGGAAGGCGGTCTCGCGTCGCTGCAACCGCGGCTCGATCCCGCGGACGCTTCTGAGCGTTACCGAGTCGTATACGTCCCGACTGCTCGGGTCCGTTTCCGCGGTGAACCGCTTCATCGCGGTGAGCCACTTCCAGCGGGAGAAGATCGTCGAGATGGGGGTGCCCGCCGAGAAAGTCATCACCATCCACCATTTCGTGGACTGTGGGGGTACGTCGCCCAGCACGGAGCCCGGCGAGCACATCCTTTACTTCGGCCGGCTGGAGCGCCTCAAGGGCATTTTCACGCTGCTCGATGCGGTGTCCCCGCTCGCCGACGTTCCCGTGTTTTTCGTCGGCGACGGTAGCGCACGCGACGAGCTGGAGCGGGAGATCCGGCGCCGCGGGCTTAGGCACGTCCGGCTGCTGGGCTTCCGCTCCGGCGATGAGTTGAAGGCGCTAATCCGCTCCTCGATCGCGACGGTCCTGCCCAGCCTCTGGTACGAGCCTTTTGGACTGACCGTGATCGAGACCTTTGCCGAAGGCCGTCCCGTGATCGCTAGCCGCATCGGCGGAATTGCCGAGTTGATCGACGATGGCACCGATGGCTATCTGGTCCCCCCGGACGACGCCGCCGCGTTGCGTGAGCGGATCGAGGCGCTGGCCGGCGACCATGGCCGCGCCGTGGCGATGGGCCGCGCGGGCCGGGCGAAGGTGGAGCGCGATTTCACCCCGGAGCTGCACTACCGGCGGTTGATGGACGTCTACCGGGGCGTGGGGGTCGATGTCTGAGCCCTCGCGCACGGGGTCGGATGCCGCGCCAGCACAGGTCTCGCCCGGCAGCACCGGGTCGCGCCCCTCTGTGTCGGTCATCATGGCCGCGTACGACTGCGCGAGCTTCATCGACGGCGCGATCGATTCCGTGCTGGCGCAGACCCGCGCCGATTGGGAGCTGTTTGTCGTCGACGATGCCTCGACCGACGGAACGATAGAGCGCGCCCGGGCCCGCGCGGTGGCCGACCCGCGCATCCGCGTCTTGTCGATGGCAGGCAATCAGGGGCCAAGCGCTGCGCGCAACGCGGGCATCGCCGCGGCCCGGGGCGAGTGGATCGCCGTCCTCGACGGCGACGACTGGTGGGAAGCCGAGCGGCTCGACCGTTTGCTGGAGGCCGCCGCGCGTTTCGCGGCGGACGTCGTCTTCGACGACATGCACTTGGTGGAGAGTGAGACGGGGCAGACGTTCTCGACGCGCTTCCGCGACGTGGGGTTCGCCATCGAACGGCCGACCCCGGTTTCCGCCTCCACTATAGCCGAGTTCGACCTTGGCTCGGTGAAGCCGCTGATGCGCCGCGCGTTCCTTGACGCTCACGGCCTGCGTTACCAGACCGGCCTGCACTACGGCGAAGACTTCCTGCTCCTGGTCCAATGCGCGCTTGCCGGCACGACGATGATTGCGCTGCCGCAGGCATACTACTGCCTGCGGCGCGGAAACACGGGCTCGCTGACCACCAACCGCATCGAGCTGACGCGGCGGCTGCTCGAATCCACCCGGGCCATGACGACCCTGCCGGCGGCGTCCGCGGCCCCCGGCCTGTGCGCGCTGCTGGAACGACGCGCCCGAAGGCTCGAGCGGCTTCAATTGTCCTACGAGGTGACGGTGCCGCTTCGCCAAGGCCGCCTCGGGGCCGCGATCGCGGCCGTTCTGCAACGGCCGCGACGGCTGCTGGCGGCGATGAGCCGGCTGCCAGAGGTGCTGACGACCCGCGCACGCCGCGCGATGGGCGGTGGTCGTTGAGGGCGCAGGCGACCCAAAGCGACATGATCGGCGGCGAGGACCCATGGCGGCGGTAAACCTGGAGCAGAGAACGTCGCTCGGCGTGTTCTGGACGGCGGCCCAGGGATGGGTGTCGCGTCTGCTGTCGTTCGCCGCGTTCGTGGTACTGGCGCGCCTGCTGGAGCCGAGCGCGTTCGGCCTCGTGGCGCTGGCGACGGTGTTCATCCTGCTGCTGCAGCTGCTGATCGAGGAAGGCTTCGCCGAAGCGATCGTTCAGGCACCCGCCACCGATCCGCGCGAGCTGACGGGGCTGTTCTGGATCAATCTGGCGATCAGCCTTTTACTCGCCGCGGCGCTCTACCTCGGCGCGGCGCCGATCAGCGCGTCGCTCGACCAGGCGGACCTCGCGCCGGTGCTGCAGGCGCTGACGGTGACGCTGCCTCTGGGCGCCCTCGTGGCGGTCCAGCAGGGTCTGTTGCGCCGCGAGTTCCAGTTCAAGGCGCTGGCTGCACGCACGATCTTCGCCACGCTGGCGGGTGCGGTGGCGGCGATCGCCGCGGCATTCAATGGGCTCGGCGTCTGGAGCTTGGTGTTGCAGCAGGTCGTCTATCGCGGGGTGGCCGCTGCCATCATCTGGTGGTGGTCGCCGTGGCGGCCGGGCACGCCGGCGCAGGGCGTCGCGCCGCTTGCGCTGGTGCGCTTCGGGGGCCTGATGATGGGCGTGCGCTCGGTCGACTTCCTTCGCGAGAAGGGCTACGACCTGCTGGTGGGAGCTTACCTGGGTGCAGCGACGTTGGGTTTCTACAACGTCGCGTTCCGTTTGCTGCAGACGTTCAACCAGCTGACGACGCAGGTGGTCACCCACGTCCTGCTGAGCACCTTCTCGTCGCTGCAGCACGACGTGCCGCGCGCGCGGGAGGCATTCTACGCTGCCCTCCGATTGTCGTCGGCGGTCACGCTGCCGGTTTTCCTCGGGCTCTACGCGCTGGCGCCCGACGTGGTGGCGATCGTGTTCGGCGACAAATGGCTGCCGTCAGTGCCCGCCGTGCAGGCGTTCATGCTGCTCGGCGCGCTGTACTCGCTCACCTACTTTCACGGTGTAGCGCTCACCGCGCTGGGGCGGCCAGGCTGGCGCCTGGCGCTGAACGCCGCGACGGCCGCGCTGGCGCTGGCGGTCTTCTTCGCCGTCCGCGGCGGGGAAATCGGCGCCGTGGCGCTCGCCTACGCGGCCGCGGCCGCAGCCATGGCGCCGGTCGGCTGGTGGCTCACCCGCCGGCTACTCGGCCTGACCGCGGCGCGCTACGCGCTGGCCGTAGGGCCGCAGCTTATCGCCGGCGCCGTGCTGGTCGGCGTGACGTGGTGGGTGCGTGCCCGCGCGGGCTGGCCGATGCCCCTGTCTTTCGGCGCGGCCGCTGCGGCCGGCGCAACCGCGTACCTCGTGGTGCTGGCGCTGCTGAGCCCGCGGTTGCCCGGCGAGCTGCTGGCCCGGGCGCGCCGCCTGCCGCGCGCGACCGGAGGGCTTTCGTGAGACGCGACGATCCGGTGACGGCGGGCGGCATCGCGCGGCGTCTTTTCCTCGTCGGTTGTCCCCGCTCGGGCACGACGCTGCTGCAGGCCATGCTGGCGTCGCATCCCGCCGTGTTCTCGTTGCCGGAGACAGACTTCGTTTGGAGGGTTGTCGGACAGCGTGAAGCTCTTATTGTTGGGGGCCGGGTCCGCTCTGTGCGGGCATTGCTCGGCCGGGCGCGCATCCGGCTGGGGCTTTGCGTCCGGGACACGGACCGTGCCTGGGCGGAGCTCGCCGAGGTCGCCGGCGCGGAGGTCTCGGCGTTCCGGCCCCGCGGTTCGCTCAGCATCCGCCGCCAGTTGCAGGCGTTCGCCCGCGCGCTCGACTGCCTCGCGCTCGAGCGGGGGAAGGCGGCGTGGCTGGAGAAGACACCCGATCACGTGTTCTACCTCGACGCGATCCAGCGCTGCATTCCCGGTGTCGCGGCCATCCACGTCATTCGCCGCGGCGAGGACGTCGTTGCGTCGCTGCGCGACGCCGCGCTCCGGTATCCCGGCGGCGAGGGCGGCTGGGCGCGCTACCGCGACTGGCGGCTGGGTGTCGCGCGTTGGAACGCCTCGGTGTCCCGCTCTCTTGCGTACCGGGGCGCACCGGGCCACCTGCTGGTGCGCCATGAAGACGTAGCCGCGAAACCGGAAGACACCCTGCAGAGGATCTGCCGCTTCGCAGGCCTGGATTTTGAGCCCTCGATGCTGCGGGACTATCAGGAAGCGTCCGCCCGGGTCAGTCGCCGGGAGGAAAGCTGGAAGGCCGGCGTTCGCGGCAGCATCGAGGCTTCGACGTCGGATAAGTTCGATCAGCTGTTCACGGCGGATGAACGCGCGCAGATTTCGACGATGCTCATCCGGCCGGACTGGTAAACGCACGGAAACGGAAAGGTATCCACCACTCCATGGTTGCCCAGATCGACCGTACTTACCTCCACTTCGGTACCGCCCGCGCTGCCCGCCGACTGGCGAGTTACGCGCTGTTCGAAGGCCGTCCACTGACGACCAGGGGGCGCTGGTTCAATCCGGTCGTATTCGGCCTGCTGCGCTCGCTGGCGTCGGTGCCGGGGGAGCCGCGAATCGACGCGCCGCTCTTCATCACCGGACTTGGCCGCTCCGGTACGACCGTCCTCGGCACGATTCTCTCGGTGCACCGTGATGTGGGCTTTCTCAACGAGCCGAAGGCGATGTGGCATGTCGTCGACCCGCGTCAGGACCTCAACGGCAACTACTCTGAAACCGGCGGCCGTTACCGACTCGGACAGGACGACGTCACGCCGGCGGTGCGGCTGCGGGCGCGACGTGTCTTTGCCCGCTATCTGGCGCTCACCGGCGGCCGTCGGCTGGTGGACAAGTATCCCGAGCTTGTTTTCCGCGTCGACTACGTGCGCGCTATCTTTCCCGATGCGCGTTTCATCTTCATCACCCGCAGCGGCGTCGACGCGGTGGCCTCGGTCGTGGCGTGGTCAAAGCGGCTGGGCGTGAGGCGCGGCGGCGCTGTCGAGGATTGGTGGGGCCGCAACGATCTCAAGTGGAGCCATCTGCGCGAGCAGATACTTCTTCCGGACCCCGAGTATGCCTCGGCGCACCCCGCGTGCACTCCAGACCTGGACCACGGAAACCGGGCGGCGCTGGAGTGGATCGCGACCATGCGCGAGGGCCTGCGGCAACGGCAACGCCTCGGCGAGGCACTGCACTTCATCCGCTACGAGAATCTGCTTGCCGACCCCGAGGGCGAGTTGCGCCAGCTCCTCGGCTTCTGCGGGCTCGCGGACGATCCCGCCGTGTTCGACTTCGCGCGGCGCAAGCTGCATGACAATCCCGCCAAGGGCTGGCCACGCCTGCATCCGGGTGTTGAGGCCCTGTTCGTGCAGACGATGCGAGCGCTGGGCTACGATGCGCAGAGCGGAGAGAAGACCGGGTGATGGCGCCGCGAGCCCGCTCGGCGGTTGGCGCCTTGTTGCCGAGGGCCGCTTGGCGGCGTCGCGATGATTGATGGGAGCTCGATGCCGCGGAAGGGGCGCCGGCTGCTGGTCATTTCGCCGATCCCGACGCACCCCCAAGACGAAGGCTGCAACCAGCGCCTCTACGCGATGTTGAATGCGATCCGGTCGCTTGGCCACGATGTGCACCTCGCCTACGTGGACCGGCACAAAGGCGACATGGCGGCGATGCGCCGGTTCTGGGGTGAAAAGTTGCACCTCGTCCGGTACCGCGATCCCGAGGGGCGCGCAGCCAAGCTGCTGGTGAAGGCGAAGAGCCGGCTCCGGGTCACCCACGATTACGACGTGGACGCTTGGTTCGACCCGGCCATCGAGGAGCCAATTCGGCAGCTGGCGGTCGCCTTGAAACCCGATGCGGTGATGGTCGAGTACGTCTACATGAGCAAGGCACTGGAGTGGTTCGACCCGGGCGTGCTTCGGATCATCGACACCCATGACTCCATGACCGCGCGGCACGCCAAGCTGCTCGCCTCCGGGCACCGGCCCCGCTGGTTTTCGACCACCGAAAAGGAGGAGGGGCGGGGGCTTCGGCGGGCGGACGTGGTGGTCGCAATCCAGGACCTGGAGCGGGCGTTCTTCGAGCGGATCTCGGGCCGGCGCGTTGTCACCGTCGGCCATCTGGTTCACGTGGACGACACGACCCCTGCGGCCCCGGGTGCGCCGCGAATCCTGTTCATCGGCACGAACAACCCGAGCAATGTCGATGCCGCGCAGTATCTGCTCGGCGAAATCCTGCCGCTTGTCCGGCAGCGGCTTCCGGATGCGGAGGTCGTGCTGGTCGGCAAGATCTGCGAGGCCGTCGGCGACGCGCCGGGCTGCCGCAAGCTCGGCGTAGTCCTCAACTTGGCCGACGCATACCATGGCGCGAGGATGGTAGTGAATCCCGTTCGGTTCGGCACGGGCCTTAAGATCAAGAACATCGAGGCGCTGGGGTATTGCAGTCCGCTGGTCACGACGGATGTAGGCGCAGAGGGCATGGAGGACGGCATCGGGTCGGCATTCCTGGTAGGCAACGGCGCGCAGGCGCTCGCCGACGCGCTGGTTGCGATCGCGACCGAGCACGGACTCGAAGCCAGGCTCAGAGCCGGGGGCCGCGCCTACGCGGAGACGTGGAACCGCAAGCACGCGCTCGCGCTGGCGAACCTGCTGGAGGTGTCCGCGTGACGCGCGCGGCGGCGATCGGGTCCGAGCCAGTGCGACGGGCGATACCGAGTTGAGGCGATGAGACGCATCCGCCTGCTCGGCTGCCGCGGCATCCCCGCCGCCCACGGCGGCTTCGAGACGTTTGCCGAGTACCTCGCTTTGCACCTGCAGCGTCGTGGCTGGGAGGTGACGGTCTACTGCCAGGTCGAGGGCGATGGCGGCATCGGCGAGGACGAGTGGCGCGGCGTGCGGCGCGTGAACGTTCCGGTACGCCGCGGCGGGCCGCTCGGTACCATCATCTTCGACTGGAGGTGCATCCGCCACGCCGCGCGCGAGCCCGGATTGACGCTCACGCTCGGCTACAACACCGCGGTGTTCTGTTCGTGGCTTCGTCTGAAAGGCGTCACGAACCTGATCAACATGGACGGCATCGAGTGGCGGCGGGCGAAGTGGCCGTGGCCGGTGCGGGTGTGGTTCTGGGCCAACGACTGGTTGGGCTGCTGGCTCGGCGACCACCTGATCGCCGACAATCCGGGGATCGCGTCGCACCTGGCGACGCGCGTTTCCCGGAAGAAGATCACGATGATTCCCTATGGGTCGCCGTGTGTCGACTCGGCCGATCCCGCCCTGCTCGCGCCGTACGGCCTCGAGCCGAACCGGTTCGCGACGTTAGTCGCGCGCCCCGAACCGGAGAACTCGATCCTCGAAGTCGTGCGCGCCTTTTCGCGCCGTCCTCGCGGCATCAAGTTGGTGGTCCTGGGGAAGTACGATCGCGGACACGCGTTTCAGCGAGAGGTGCTGGAAGCGGCGAGCGACGAAGTTTTGTTTCCCGGCGCGATCTACGACAAGGCCACGCTTGCGGCGTTGCGCTTCCACTCGCTGTTCTATGTTCACGGACACCAGGTGGGGGGAACAAACCCGTCGCTGGTGGAGGCGTTGGGCGCCGGCAACGCGGTGCTCGCTTACGACAACGTCTTCAACCGCTGGGTGGCGGGGGAAGCGGCGGTGTACTTCTGCGACGAGGACGATTGCGCGCAGTGGATTGATCGGCTGGTGGCGGAGGGGACGCCAGCTCACCCTCACCCCGGCCCTCTCCCCTCGAGGGAGAGGGGGATTTCGGCGGAGCGGGGACCTGGGGAGGCGTCGAGTCACCCTCACCTAAACCCCCTGGCCGCGAGAGAGAGGGAGTCCTGGATCCCGGCTCCCGTATCGCCTTACGGGGCAGGCTCCGGCGGGATGACGCTTGTTGAACGGCTGCGAGCCGCCAGCCGCGCACGGCATGCCGAGGCGCTTACGTGGGAGAAGGTCATGGCCGATTACGAGGAGCTGCTGACACGGTGGGCCGCCGTCGCGGCGGAGAAGGCCGGGGCTCCGGCATGACGGGCATTCTCGTCACCGGCGCCAACGGCCAGCTCGGCTGGGAGCTGCGCCGCGCGCTTGCGCCGCTGGCTGACGTGGTCACGCTCGATCGTGGCGCGTTGGATCTTGCGGATGCCGCTGCGATCCGCAGGGTGGTTTCGGAACATCGCCCCGCGCTGGTCATCAACCCGGCCGCGTACACCGCCGTGGACAAGGCGGAGTCCGAGCCGGAGCTCGCGCAGGCGGTGAATGCCGTGGCGCCGGGCGTGCTCGCCGAAGAGTGCAAGCGCATCGGCGCGGCGCTGATTCACTATTCCACCGACTACGTCTTCGATGGCGCCAAGTCGGGCGCGTATACCGAGGACGATCCTACGAATCCGCTCGGCGCGTACGGCCGCAGCAAGCTGGAAGGCGAGCGGGCGGTGGCGGGCTCCGGCGCTGCGCACCTCATCTTTCGGACGGCGTGGGTTTACGCGGGACGGGGGAAGAACTTCCTGCTCACGATGCGGCGGCTCTCCAACGAGCGCGACGAGCTGCGGGTGGTGGACGACCAGATCGGCTCGCCCACGTGGGCGCGTTCGCTGGCGGAGGCGACGGCGGCGGTGGTCGCGCAGAGCGGAATTCTGCGCACCGGCGACGCTGCGTGGATTCGGGAGCGCTCGGGCGTCTACCACCTCACGTGCGCGGGGCAGACGTCGTGGTGCGGCTTTGCGCGGGCGATCGTCGAGCGCGTGCCGGGCGCGCGCAAGGTGCCGGTGAAAGCGATCACGACGGCGGAGTATCCGACGCCGGCGAAGCGGCCGGCCAATTCGGTGCTCGATTGCTCGAAGGCGCGGGAGACGTTCGGCGTGCGGCTGCCGCCGTGGGAAGAGGCGCTGGCGATGTGCGCGGAGGCCATGCGGGCGGAGGGGACGTGACCGGATTCACCCTCTCCCATCGAGGGAGAGGGGGAAAGGCGAAAGGCACTGGATCCCGGCGTTCGCCGGGATGACGAGCGAGGGGTCTGCGCCGGGATGACGGTGCATTCTCTCCGCGGCCCCCTCCCATCCAGGGAGCGAAGTGAACGGCGGATGGCGCCGCTTTCGCAGTCTCTTAACGTCTCCGACACCTGAGCGTCAATTTTGCGGCGTAGTCTCCGTGCCAGGCCCTGGCAGGAGACCTGCGATGCGCATCTCCGTGATCGGCACCGGCTACGTCGGCCTGGTGGCGGGCGCGTGCCTGGCGGACCACGGCAACGACGTGGTGTGCCTGGACATCGACGCGGGCAAGGTCGAGCGGCTCCAGCGCGGCGAGATCCCCATCTACGAGCCGGGGCTGGAAGGCATCGTCAAGCGCAACGCCGCCGCGGGGCGGCTTCGCTTCACCACCGATCCCGAGGAAGCCACGCGCCACGGCGTGGCGCAGTTCATCGCGGTGGCGACGCCGCCGGACGAGGACGGCTCGGCCGACCTGCGCTACGTGCTGGAGGCGGCGCGCAACGTCGGCCGCTACATGACCGACTACCGGCTCGTGATCGACAAGTCCACGGTGCCGGTGGGCACGGCGTCGAAGGTCAAGCGCGTGATCGGCGAGGAGCTCGCGCGGCGCAGCCTCAAGATCGACTACAGCGTGGCGTCGAATCCCGAGTTCCTCAAGGAGGGCGCGGCGGTGGAGGACTTCATGCGGCCCGACCGGGTGGTCGTGGGCGTGGAGGACGGCCACGCGGAGCAGTTGCTGCGCGAGATCTACAACCCGATCCTGCGCAACCGCGACCGCGTGCTGGTGATGGACGTGCGCTCGGCGGAGCTCACCAAGTACGCGGCCAACGCGATGCTCG
>CAZGTK010000009.1:0-20003 GCA_964528415.1 uncultured Burkholderiales bacterium
GGCGCGGCGCGCGCCCAACCTGCGTCTCGCCGGCGCGCTGCCGCCGGCGCGGGCGCGTGCGGCGATGCGACGCGCGCACCTGCTCGTGGTGCCGTCGGTCATGGAGGGGGGCGCCAACGTGATCGCCGAGGCGCTGACGGCCGGCACCCCGGTCGTCGCCAGCCGCGTCGCCGGCAACGTCGGCATGCTGGGGGCCGGTTATCCGGGGTATTTCCCGGTCGGCGACGACCGCGCGCTCGCCGCGCTGCTCGTGCGGGCCCGGTCCGACCGGGCCTTTTACGCGCGGCTCAAGCGCGCTTGCGCCGCGCGGGCGCCGCGCTTTCACCGGGAACACGAGCGCGCTGCGCTGGTCGATGCGCTGGAGCCGCTGCTCGCGTCGCGGGCGCGGCGGGCGGGCTGACCCGGGTACGGAACCATGCAGGGAACGATCAGACAGCTGGCGCTGGCGCTCGCGCTGCTCGCGGCCACGGGCGCGGCGGCGGAGACGCTCAATGGCTTCGTCGTCGGCGTGCTGGACGGCGAGACGCTGACCTTTCGCGACGAGGCGAAGAAGCAGCACCGCATCCGGCTGCTCGGGGTCGATGCGCCCGCCAAGCGCGAGCCGTTCGGGGACCTTGCGCGCCATAATCTGAGCCGGATGGCGTTCCAGCAGCCGGCGCGCGCCGAGTGTCCGCTGGCGGAAGGCAAGGCTCGATGGGCGTGCAAGGTCTGGGTGCCGCCGTCGGACTGTCCGGGCTGCGGCAATACGCTGGATCTCGGGCTGGCGCAGGTAACGGCCGGCAAGGCGCGGTGGCGCGAGGCCGACGGCGCGCTGCAGTCGGCCGAGGACCGGGGGCGCTACGAATCGGCGCAGGACGAGGCGATGAAGCGGCGCTGGGGGCTGTGGGCGAACACGCAGTAGACTGTCGTTGTCACGAAACCGTCATGCGCTGCGCTTAACATTTCGAGGGAGCTGGAAGCATGCAGGAAGATTCGGCGGTGAGCGCCCTCGCCGGGCTGGCTCAGCCTACGCGGCTGGCGGTTTTTCGGCTGCTGGTCAAAGCGGGACCCGACGGGCTGCCGGCCGGGCGGATCAGCGAGGAGCTGGCCGTCGCGCCGGCGACGCTGTCGTTCCATCTGACGCAGCTCGCCAACGCGGGGCTGGTACGGTCGCGCCAGGCCGGCCGCTACGTGATCTACAGCGCCGACTTCGACACGATGGCGGCCCTGCTGGCTTTTCTCAGCGAGGACTGCTGCGGCGGCAGCATGAGCTGCAGCATTCCGCAATGCCCGCCGGCGCCGTCCCGCGCCCGCGCGGGCCGGAAGAACCGCGCCGCCTGAGCCGCTCCGGGCCCGGCGGAGCCGGACCGTGATGGAGACCCGAGCTTGAGCGACGCACCGTACAACGTTCTGTTCCTGTGCACCGGCAATTCCGCCCGCAGCATCATGGGCGAGGTGCTGATCAACCACTGGGGCAAGGGCCGTTTCCGCGGCTACAGCGCCGGCAGCCACCCCAGGGACCAGGTCAATCCGATGACCATCCGGCTGCTGGAGCACCTGAAGTTCCCGACCGGGGGTCTGCGCAGCAAGGACTGGGCGGAGTTCGCCGGGCCCGGCGCGCCGAAAATGGACTTCGTCTTCACCGTGTGCGACAAGGCGGCGGCGGAGATGTGCCCGGTGTGGCCGGGCCAGCCGATGTCGGCGCACTGGGGACTGCCCGATCCGGCGGCGGTCGAGGGCGACGAGCGCACCCGCATGCTGGCGTTCCGGGAGGCGTTCGCCGCGCTGGAGAACCGCGTCAAGATTTTCGTCAACCTGCCGCTCGCCACGATCGACCGGCTCAAGCTGCAGAAGAAGCTGGACGAGATCGGCAAGGATTCGGTGACGCAGTAGCCGCTGCGCCGCCGGCTCAGCCCGGCGGCCCGCCGCAGCCCGGCGTGACGCAGGCCGCGTCGTCGTCGGCGGCGGGCCACACCTCCCGGCGCCAGCGCTGGAAGTCCTCCTGCGTGAGATAGCCCGCCCGCGAGAAGCACACGGCCGGCCGGTCGATGAAGTTGCGCCGGTAGGCGGCGGTCCACCAGCCGGTCAGCGCGCGATGCAGCTGCTCCTTGAGCGGCTCGGCCTTGGCGAAATGCGCGATCGCGAGATCCGTGTAGCCCCACATGTCCGGCGAGTCCTGCGACAGCGTCACCACGTAGTGATCGAACACCGGCAGGTAGGTGAGGTGGTAGGCCTCCGGCCAGGGCTCGCCGGGGTCGCTGCGGCACAGGTCGACTTCCAGCAGGAAGCGCGGCGCGAGGTAGACGATGCGCGGAATCGGGCGCCCGCTTTGGCGTCCCGTCGTCACGCGGTGCCCGGGGCGGGTGACGTCCCACTTCGGCAGCTGGTCCTGGATCGTGTCGAGGGCGAAGCGCGCCACCGCGTTGGCAAGCGCGTGGCGCGCGTATTCGCCCCAGGCGTTGGGCCGCACGCCGATGAAGGCGCCGGCATGGTGGGCTTCCTCGTGGAGTTCGGCGTCGTCGAGGCCCGTTGGATCCTCCAGCCCCAGGTAGCGGGCCAGGATCGCGTGCTCGACGGGGTGCAGCAGAATGCTCATGGGGCGGTTCGGTCAGGCTGCGCCGGCCGGTCCGTGGCGCGCGGGTCCCCGCGCCAACGCCGGCGAGGGCCGGAGGGCGCGTCGCGCGCCTCCGTTCGACTGCCGGTGGAATTGTCCCACCATTCGGCGGCGGGCGCATCCGCGCCGGCGCCGCGGCGACGCCGACGCGGCTAGCGCGGCGCGGCGGCGCGCCGATGATGGTCGGGGATGGCCTCGGCCAGCGCGCCGACGGAGTCCACGGCGACGGTGGGCCGCACCTCCCACGGGTCGAAGACGGCGTCGGGCGAGCGCTTGACCCAGGCGCCGTTCATGCCGGCGGACACCGCGCCGATGACGTCGAACGGGTTGCCCGAGACGAGCCACGCCTCCCCCATGCCGATGCCGACGCGGCGCGCGAAGTAGCTGTACGCGGCCGGGCTCGGCTTGAACATCTGCGGCTCCTGCAGGCTCACGATGCCGTCGATGTAGGTGCCGAGGCCGCTCGCCTCCAGCAGACCGGCGACGTCGGTGGCGCGGCCCATGGAGAAGGCGAAGGCGCGCAGGCCGGCAGCGCGGACGCGGCGCAGGCCGTCGAGCGCGTCGGGAAACGGCGGCAGCTCGCGGTACGCCGAGAGCAGCGCGTCGCGCTCCGCCGGCGACAGCCGGATGCCGAAGCTCGACGCGCAGAAATCCAGCGCCTGCTCGGTGCACACGGCGAAGTCGCGGAAGTTCTGCATCAGCCCGCGGCGAAACGCGTATTCGAGCTGCTTGGCGCGCCACGCGGCGGAGAACTCGGCCGCGCGTTGGCCGGCGTGGGGCCGCAGGGCGTCCGTGATGCCGGCGGTGTCGATCAGCGTGCCGTAGATGTCGAAGCCGAGCGTGGCCATGGCGTGCGTTCGTGAGCTGGGGAAGGGGACGCGGCGCGCGCCGACGCGCCGCGCACGGGGGTCGCCTCGATCAGCCGCCGCCGTAGGTGCGGTAGCCGTCGACGACCACGCCGGGGAAGCCCTGCATGCCGCTGCCGCCGAGGCGCAGCGCGGCGCTCTCGCGGTTCAGCTTGGCGAGCTCGGCGAGCGGGCCGGATTTGATCGCGCCGGTCGGGCAGATTTCCTCGCACGCGCGCGGCATGTCGAGCGGCCGCTCCTTCCCGGGCGTCTGGCAGAAGTTGCACTTCTCCATCTTGCCCGCCTTCGTCGTGAGCTGCGGCGCGTTGAACGGGCAGGCCCAGGCGCAGAAGCCGCAGCCGATGCACTTGTTCTGGTCGACGGTGACGATGCCGGTCTCGGCGCTCTTGGAGATGGCGGTGACCGGGCAGGCGTTGCGGCAGGGCGCGTCGCCGCAATGCATGCACGCCATCGACACGTTCATGGCGGTGACGTCGGGGAAGGTGCCGGACTCGATCTTCACCACCTCGCGCCAGCGCGGACCCACGTCGACCTCGTTCCACGTCTTGCAGGCGATCTCGCAGGCGTGGCATTTGACGCAGCGCTTGTGATCGAAATAGAAGCCGTGCTGCATGACTGATTTCCTCCGGGGCTGTGCTCAGGCGTTCGGCGCCGGCCGCACGCGGACCTTGCACTCGTTGTAGCAGTTGGCGCCGGTCACCGGGTTGGTATGGGTGTCCATCAGGTTGTTGGAGTGCGCCCCCTTGCCCTTGGCGACGTTGCCCATCGCCCAGTGGCCGAAGCCGTGGCCATGACGGATCGACACGCAGCCGGGCACGAGGCCCTCGACCACCTTGGCCTTGATGCGGATCGAATCCTTGGGCGACTCGACGATCACCAGCTGGCCGTCCTGGATGCCGTAGCGGGCGGCGTCGACGCTGTTGATCTCGACCCAGTTCTCGCCGCACACCTCCATCAGGAACGGATTGTTCTGGGTGACGATATTGCAGTGCATGCTGAACTTGGAGTGGGTGACCTGCAACGGGAACTCCGCGTCCGGCACGACGCTGCGCTCGGTGTACTCCGGATAGGGGTTGAGCCCGGCGTCGGCGTAGGCCTTCGAGTAGATCTCGACCTTGCCCGAGGGCGTCGGCAGCCCCTGCGGCACGCGGTCGTACTTGATCGGCCCGGCCCAGAACCCCTTCTGCTTGAGCTCGTCGAGGGTCATGGGGATGTCCTTCATCATCAGCTCGCCCCAGTCCTCCCACTTCCGGTACGGGAAATACTCGCCCCAGCCCATCTTCTCGGCGATCCCCTTGGCGATCTCGTACGGCGGCTTCGACTCGCCCACGGGCGCCACCGCCGGCTGGCACAGGATCACCTCGGGGCCGAGCCACATGCCGTTCCTGATCTCGGCCTGCTCGTAGAACGAGGTCTCCGGCAGCACGATGTCGCACTCGAGCGCGGTCTCGCTCATGAACAGCTCGCACGCGACCGCCAGCTCGAGGCCGGCGAACATCTTCAGCACGCGGTCCCGGTTCGGGTCCGACATGACCGGGTTCGTGGAGTGGACCCAGAGCGCCTTCACCGGGTAGGGCTTGCCGTCCAGCACCGCCTCGGGGAGCCTGGAGTTGGGCAGGTCCGGCGCCAGCGGGTAGCCCATCGCCACGTGCAGCGGCGGATTCTTTGCCTTCCCCTTGGCGCTGTCCGGGATGTCCACCGGGTTCCTGAGCGGCGCCCAGTCCTTGAGGTGGATGTTGCCGGGCTTGTCGACCTGGCCGCACAGCGCGTCGAGCACGTAGCAGGCGCGGCCGGCGTCGGCGCCGTTGGTGTAATAGCCCGAGCCCTTGAAGATCGCCGACATCGACGGCTTGGTGGTGGCGAACTCGCGCGCCAGCCGCGTGATGGTCGCCGCCGGGATGCCGGTGATCTTCTCCGCCCATTCCGGCGTGTAGCCCTTTTCGCGCAGGTGGTCGCGGAAGCCGTTGAAGCCCTCGCAGTACTTGGTGACGAAGTCGTTGTCGTGCAGGTTCTCGTCGACGATGACCTTGCACATCGCCAGCGCCAGCGCGCCGTCGGTGCCCGGGCGGATCGGGATCCACTCGTCGGCCTTCTGCGCCGTCTCGGTGAAGCTGGGGTCCACCACCACCAGCTTGCAGCCCTTCTTTTTCGCCTCGATCAGCGCGCGGCTCTCCCACAGGCCCTGGTTCGCGCCCAGCATGTTCATGCCCCAGAGCATGACGTAGCGCGAATTGGCGAAGTCGTGCATCGGGAAAACGTGGCCGAACAGCGTCAGGCACGCCGCGCGGCGATCCTGCTCGCAGCCCGAGGTATGGGCGTACATGTTGGGCGAGCCGCAGAGGTCGCCCAGCAGGTGGCGGTAGAACTGGGTGTTGGGGTCGTGGTGGCAGGTGAGCACGATGGACTCCGGCCCCCACTTCTCCGTGATCGCCTTGAGCTTCCCGGCGATGAACGCGAACGCCTCGTCCCAGCTGATGCGCTTGAACTGCCCCGGCTGGCCCTTGGGATTGGTGCGCAGCATCGGGTACTTGAGGCGGTCGGGGTCGCGCGTCACCCACCAGCTCGCCATGCCCTTGGCGCAGCGCGCGCCGATGTTGTTGGGCGACTCCGGGTTGCCCTTGTGGTAGACGACCTGGCCGTCGCGCACGAACACTTCGGTCGGGCACTGCCAGGGGCAGGTGTAGCAGAAACTCTTGATGCGCGTCGCGCCCTTGATTTCGGCAAGGCGCGATCCGAGGTCCGGGGCGGCGGTGGTCATGGCGTGGGGCTCCCGTGGCTGGCGTTGAAGTCCGTGGCTCGTCGCGGAGAAGGCGGACGCTGCCGCGGCGCCGCGGGCGTGCGGCGCAAGCCGGGTCGTCGAGCCTCCTCCTTGGTTATTTTTATGTTCATCAAATTATGGTGCGGGTCCGCGCCGCTGTCTCGCCTGCGGCCATGCGCGGGATGCATGTGGCGGGGCCGCGCCGCGCATGGGTACGCCTAGCGCCGGTCCGGCGGGTGCGCTCGGAACCAGCGCGCGATCAGGCGGTAGATGCCGCCGCCGATCAGCGCGCCGACGACCGGCGCCACGATGTAGACCGTGAACCAGCCGCCGCGCGGACCGGGGATCGCGATCTCACCCCAGCCGAGAAAATACGATACCAGCCGCGGACCGAAGTCGCGCGCCGGGTTGAGGCCCGCCTGCGTGAGCGGGGCCACCACCGAGATGATGGCGGCCACCCCGAGGCCGATCAGCAGCGCGGCCGCGGCCGACGGCGGGCGCGACGGGTTGTGCTCGTGCGTGAGCGCCGCCACCAGGAACGCGAGCATGGCGGTGCCCACCATTTCGGCGACGAAGGCCGATTGCAGGCTGACGATGCGCCAGGCGTCCTCGGCGGTGCCGAACACGGCGGGGTTCGGGAAGTACTCGCCGAACATCATCGCCGAGAGCTCGCTGCCGGGACCGCCGCGCAGCAGGCCGTGACGACGCTCGAACTCCAGGATGGCCTCGGAAAACATCAGGTACAGGAGCAGCGAGGCGACCGCCGCGCCCGCCACCTGCGCCACCCAGTAGGGGACGACGCGGCGCAGCGGGAAGCGGTCGTACACCGCGGCGACGACGGTGATCGCCGGATTGATGTGGGCGCCCGAAAGCGACGCCACCGAGTAGATCGCCAGGCCGACGCCCAGCGCCCACACCACCGCCACCTGCCACAGGCCGACCTGGGCGCCGGTCGCCACGGCCGCGTTCACCGCGCCGACGCCGAAGAACACCAGCACGAAGGTGCCGAAGAATTCGCCCGTCACCGCGGGCCAGAACCGCGGCACCGGCAGCGCGGGCGCCACGACCGTTTCCTTGTCGCTCAACGCTTTTCCCCTTCCAGCAGCGCCGGCGGCGCGTCGCGGGCGCCGTTTACCAGCACGTTGCGGACCTTCGCGTCCCGGACCTCCGCGCCGGCCAGACGCGCCTGGCTGAAATTCGTGTTGAACAGGGCGGCGCCGCTCAGGTCCGCGCCGGCGAGGTTCGCCCCCTCGAACTGTCCCAGCGCCAGGTCGGCGCCGGCGAAGCGGGCCTCCCGCAGGTCGGTGGCGTAGGCGCGCACCCAGCCGAGCCGCGCGCCGCTGAAGTCGGCTCCGCGCGCGCGCGCCCACGACAGGTCGGCGTGGCCCAGCTGCGCGTTCCTGAGGCCGGCCGATTCGAGGATCGCTTCGCGCAGGCTCGCGCTGGTGAGGTTGGCGCCTTCCAGGCCGGCGCCGGTGAGGTCGGCGCCTGCCAGCCGCGCCGGCGTGGGCCCCGGGTGTCCCTGGGTCGCGGCGCCGAGGTCGGCGCGCTTCAGGCTCGCGCCGCGCAGCACGCTCTGCGACAGGTCCGCGCCGGCCAGCGCGGCGCCGTCGAGGTTCGCGCCGGCGAGCTTGGTCTTCTTCAGGGACGCGCCGGCGATGAACGCGTTCTGGAACTGCGCGTTCTCGGCGCGCGCACTGTCGAGGCGCGCGCGCGACAGGTCCGCGTCGCGGAACACCGCGCCGCCCAGGTCGGCGCGCGTCAGGTCCGCGCCGCCGAGGCGCGCGCCGGTGAAGTCGGCGCCGGCGGCGCGCACGTCGCGCAGGTAGGCTTCGCGCAGGTCGGCGCCTTTGAGATCGGCGCCGGCGAGGTCGGCGCCGGTGAGGTTGGCGCCGGTCAGCACCTGGCCGGCGAGCTTCGCACCGGCAAGCTTCGCGCCGCGCAGGTCCGCGCCGGCGAGGGTGCCCTCGGGCAGCGGAGCGGCGAGCGCGGCGGCGGCGCACAGCGCCAGCCCCGCTGCCAGGATCGCGCGCTGGATCGAACGCGACGCGCTCATCGGGCGACGTTGGTCGGCAGGAAGGAAACCGTCTTGACGATTTCCGGTTGCGGACCGATGCGGCGCACGTCGGCCCAGGCGCCCTTGTACCAGGGAATCGTGGTGGCCGGGTCGACGTGGTCGGAGACCAGGTCGCCGGCGGCGCCGCGCGGCTGCCCGAACAGCATGAAGGTGTGGCCGCGCTTCACCGCGTCGGACGGATACGCCATCGCGCGCACGGTGCCGACGTCGTTGCTGAGCTCCACGAGGTCGCCGGGGCCGATGCCCAGCTCGCGCGCGTCCTCGGGGTGCATCTCGAGATAGGGCATCGGCAGGCGATCCTGGTAGAACGGGATGTGCTGGTGGTGATACAGGGTCTGCCAGATGTGGTTGGAGCGCCCGTTGTTGACCCAGAAGCGGTAGCGGCTGCGCTGTCGCTCGACCGCGGCCGCGTAGCCCGGCCAGGGGCGCGAGGCGCTGACGAAGCGGGCCTTGCCGCTCGCCGTGCCGAAGCGGCCGTCCTCGTGCACGCGCACGGTGCCGGTCGGCACGCCGTTCACGAAGCGCACCGGCGTCTGGATGCCGTTGGTGCCGAGCTGGCGCAGCAGCTCGTAGGTGACGCCGGCGTAGCCCTCGATGGGGTCGGTGCCGTCGCCCTTGAACTGATAGCGCGCGTGGATGAACACGTCCTCGTCGGTCTTCCACTCGTAGTCGAGGAAGCGGTTCGCCATCAGCGTGTTGTTGTCCTCGAGGTAGAGCCGCCGCAGGCGCCGCGCGTACCGCGCCATGATGGCCCAGTCCGGGATCGCCTCGCCCGGCGGGTCCATGAACTTCTCGTAGAGCCGCAGGCGCCGCTCGCCGTTGATCGAGGTCAGGTTCATCTCGCCCCACTGCGCCGCCGGCAGCACCAGGTGGGCGTGGCGCGCGGTGGCGGTCAGGTAGATGTCCTGCGTGATGAGGAACATGCCGCCGGCTTTCAGCGCTTCGACGACGGCGGTGACGCGCTCGCCCGCGGGGCGGCCGCGCGTGGCCTTGAGGGCTTCGCGCACCGGCGCGCCGCGCTCGACGAGCGCCGCCTCCATCGCCTCCGCGCGCAGCGTCGTCAGCACCGGGTTGCAGCCGCCGACCCAGTAGCATTTCACTTCGCCTCGCCGCACGGCCTCGTCGACGTTGAGGGCCGGACGGCCGCCGGGGTAGGGCGGGCGCACGTAACCTTCCTGGTGGCCGCCGAGGCGCGAGACGCCCGTGCCCGGTTTGCCGACGTTGCCGGTCAGCAGGGCGAGCCCGACGATCGCGCCGACGTTCTCGTAGTTCTTCAGGCCCCAGATCAGGCCTTTCTCGTAGTGCAGCAGCGTGCGGCGGCGCGCGCCGCCGGCCTTCGGCGCGGCGATCCACTCCGCGGCCTGGACGATCTGCGCCGCCGGCACGCCGGCAACGCGCGCGGCCTCGGCCAGGTATTCGTCGAGCGGGCGGTCGACGCCCAGCGCGGCGCGCTGGTAGGCCTCGAACGTCTGCCACTCGGCGCGCTGGCGCAGCCAGGCGACGTCGTGCCAGCGCCGCTCCAGCACGACGCGGGCGATCGCGTTCAACAGCGCGATGTCGCCGCCCGGCTCGATGCGCAGGTGCAGCACGCGCTCCTTGCCCGCCGCCGCTTCCGCGCTGGCGACCGTCATCGTGCGGCGCGGGTCGACGACGATGATGCGACCGGGCTCGACCGACTCGGTGCCGAAGGTCGCGCGCTTGAGGTCCAGCGTGGCGCCCTGCAGGTTCGGCACCATGTGGGCGAGGTAGTAGTTGGTCTGGGCCTCGTAGGGGTTCGCGCCGACGATGAAGAGCGTGTCGGCGAGCTGCGCGTCGACGTAGGCGTTGGTCAGCGCCGCGATGCCGGCGTCGCCGGCGGCGTGGACCTCGCTGTTGTAGGCCGGCCGGTTGTGGATCGAGGCAGTGCGTGTGCCGACGCCGGAGAAGAAAAAGCGCCCCACCGCCCAGTTGTTCTCGAAGCCGCCGCCGCCGCCGCCGTGGTCGAAGAACTTCATGCCCAGCGCATCGGCGCCCCAGCGGTCGATCACCGCCTTCACGACCCGGGCGCCGAGGTCGGTGGCCTGCTCCCAGTCGATCGGCCGGTGGCCGGCGCCCTCGTCCAGCAGCGGCGCGCTCAGGCGGACGTTGGTCGGACGGTCGGGCGCGTAGAGCGTCCGCGCGAGACCGCCGCCGCGCACGGACGCCATGCCGTCGTTCACCAGGCACGCGGGATCCGGCACGATCGCCACGTTGTGACGCGTGCCGTCGCGGTCGGTCACGACGCTGTGCATCGCCGGCGCGATCCAGGTGCCCAGCGGCGGCTGCGGCTTGCGGAAATCGACCTTCAGCGCGTTGTCCGCGGGGGCCGGCCCGCCGTCACGGCCCACCGGCCACTTGTAGACGCGGTAGCCGCAGCCGACGATGCAGAACTGGCACACCGTGCCGTAGCGCTTCGCGTCGGGCGGGGGAAGGGGGGCGCGTTCCATGCCGCGGCGGCCGCCAGAGCGCGGGTCAGAGAATGTTGGTGTGGCGGCCGTAGATGAGGCCGCGAAGGCCGACCGCCTTCACGACCCCGCCGTCCACCCGGAGCTCGATCTGCGGCAGCGCCTGGCTGCCCTGGCCGATCACCATCTGGCCGGCCTTGGCGGGATCGAAGCTGCTCCAGTGGCACGGGCAGATCATGAGCTGGCGCTCGGGCCGGTAGGCCACCGGGCAGCCCTTGTGCGTGCACAGGGTCGAGAAGGCGACGACGCGGCTGTCCGGGCCGACGCCGCCCTGCGCCGGGCCCGGCAGCTTCAGCAGCACCGCGGGCGAGGAGGGATCGGGATAGGTGAACGCCACCGGTTCGCCTTCCTTGAGGGCGTCGAGCCGCGCGATTTCCGCGACCGGCATGCCGGTCGGCGTCGCCGCGACGGCGTTGGCCGGGAGCCAGCCGGAGACCGCGGCGCCGGCCGCTGCGGTGCACCCGAGCGCGAGGAAATCGCGCCGGCTCATGGGAATCGGATCGGGGGAGAGCGTTTTCTCGTCGTCGCGCATGGGGACCATCCATCAAGTCACGTTTCGTGGCCGGCCGCGCACGCGCCGCGGGGGCCTCGCAACGTTTTTAGAGGTGTCGAAACGACGTGTCAAGCGCCGCGCGGCGACACGCGCCGCGCGGGGGCTACGCGGGCAGCACCGCGAAGCCGTGGGCGTCGCGGGAAATCTCGAAGCGGCCGTCGACGACGGCGTAGGACCAGTCGGCGGACTTTTTCAGTCCGCCCAGCGGGTACATGTGGACGGTGTCGATGCCGCACTTCGGATCGGTGGCCTGGTAGCGCGCGAGGTCGACGATCAGCTTGTCGGGGGCGGAGACGGTCATCAGCTTCGCCACATCCAGCGCGTAGCGCGACAGGAATTTCATCGACGGTCCGATGCCGCACGCCTTGGCGTGGGCCAGCAGCGTCTTGATGGTGGCGAGGCCCGGGACGCCGATGTGGATCGGCAGGCGGTTGCCCTCGGCCTGGATGCGACGGTCCCAGGCGATGATGGGAGCGGCCTCGAAGCAGAACTGGGTGGTCACGTACATCCTCGCGCCGGTGCGCTCGGCGAAGTCGTTCTTCCACTTGAGCGCCTGGCGCACGCCCTCGTCGCTGATGTCGGGGCTGCCCTCCGGGTGGCCGGCGACGCCGATGGTGCGGATGCCGTGGCGGTCCAGCAGGCCCGTCGCCAGCAGCTGCATGGTGTCGGAGAACTCGCCCAGCGGCCGGTCCACCGCGCCGGCGATGCACAGCACGTGATCGACGCCCGCATCGCCGGCCAGCCGCCTGAGGTTCTCCTCGAGGAACGCCTTGCTCGGCACGCTGCGCGCGGCGATGTGAGGCACCGGCACCATGCCCTCGGAGCGCAGCCGCTTCGACACCGCGACGGTGTCCGCGAAGTCGGAGCCCGGCAGGAAGGTCACGTACACCGTCGTGCCCGGGCGGAGGTGCTCGCGGAAATCCGCCACCTTGGCCGCGCTCCCGGGCGTGGTTTCGATGGTGAATCCGGACATGAACGCGACGATCTGCTCGCGCATCGTCGTCGGCGCTTCGCGCGCTGCCGTCTGCACTGCCATGCGATTCCCCCTGAGAGCTGCGGTCACAAGCCCCATCGTAGCATGCAAGTCCCTGATTAAATCAGGGAAAAGCCATGCGTTGCAGGAATGGGTGGTCCTCCGCGTCGGGATGACTGACGGGACTTACCGCTTCGTTTTGGCCTTCGCCGCGCCGGTGCGGGCTTCGAGGCCGCGTCCGGGCGGCTGGTACACGCCGCTGGCGTCGCCGGCGATGCGCATCGCCGCGATCGCTTCCTCCATCGTCATGAGCACCGTGGTGTCGATGTTGCTCACCGATCCGGAAGCAGCCATCGTCATCGACAGCGCGGCCGCGCTCACGTTGTCGGGGAGCTCGAACAGCAGCAGGAAGTCGTACTCGCCCAGGCAGAAGAAGTAGTAATGCAGGCGGCCGCCGACCCCCTTCAGCAGCTTGGTGGTCGTGAGCATTCGGTCCTCCGGCCGTTGCACCAGCGCGCCCATCGCGTGCTGGGAAAACTTGCCGCGCATCATGTAGTACGCCATCGGGTCCTCCTCGTTTTGTGGCTTGGCGCGCTCGCCGCGGTAACGGCACCGGCGCGGGTCCATCTTGCGCCCGCGGCGCGATGGCGAGAAGGCGCAAACCCCTAGCGAAAACGCATACCCCCCGTGCCGTGCGCGGGGTGGCGGCGGTCGGGCGTCAGGCCCGGCTGCGCTTGGGGCGGCTGCCCTGGGTGGTGATCTTGACCGGCCCCAGGCGAGATTCGATCTGCGCGTAGTCGGGCGGGGCGCCCTTGGGCGTCGCCGCGAGGGCGGCGACCATCGCGCGCACGTGAGCCGCGGTCGTCCCGCAGCATCCGCCGATGATGCGCGCGCCGGCGTCCCGAGCAAGGCAGGCGTAGTTCGCCATGATCTCCGGCGTGCCGTTGTACTGCACGCGCATGTCGGCGCCCAGCTCCGGCAGGCCGCAGTTGCTTTTGGCGACGATGACGTCCCCGGGCTCGGCGCCCTTCACCAGGCCCAGCACCGAGTCCATCAGTTGCGCCGGGCCGACGCCGCAGTTGGCGCCGAACGCGACCGGCCGCGGAGAAAGGCCGTGGGTGCGCGCGATGGCGTCCTCGGGCTTGACTCCCATCATCGTGCGCCCGCCGGTATCGAACGTCATCGTGGCGACATAGGGGAGCCCCGCGCGCGCGACCGCCGCCACGGCGGCGTCCAGTTCCTCGTCCGCGAACATCGTCTCGATCCAGGCGACGTCGGCGCCGCCTTCCTTGAGCGCCAGCGCCTGCTCGTAGAACGCGTCCTCCGCCTCGGCTTTCGTGCGGGTGCCGAGCGGCTCCAGCACCTCGCCCGTCGGGCCCATGGACCCGGCCACCACCACCGGGCGGCCCGCCGCGTCCGCCACCTCGCGCGCGAGGCGGGCGCCGGCGACGTTGAGCTCGGCGACGCGCCCGCCCAGCTTGTGCAGGTTGAAGCGGAACCGGTTCGCGCCGAAGGTGTTCGTGAGGATGATGTCGGAGCCGGCGTCGACGAAGCCCTGATAGACGCTCCTCACGCGCTCGGGGTGTTCCACGTTCCACAGCTCGCCCGAAGCGCCGTTGGCGAGGCCGAGATCGAACAGGTTGGTGCCCATGGCGCCGTCGGCGATGAGCACGTCCCGCTCCGAGAGCAGTTGGGTGAGGCGATCGGTCATCGCGTCTCCTGGGGTCAAGTCGAGGGCGGCCGACGCGGGCTTCGCTCCCCGGCGGCGCAAGGGGAGGAGGTTACTCGAAGCTCGGCCAGTTCTTCCAGCCCGCGTAGATGTCGGTGCGGTAGTTGCGCGAGTTGGACGGAACGTCCCAGCGCAGGTAGAGGTTGCCCATGAAGAAATAAATCTTGTTGTTGGAGTGGGCGCTGCTGCGGTTCGGCCACTCGGCGTGCACGCCGCACTTGGGCGCCAGCACCAGCCCGTCCTTCCAGTCAGCGGCGATGCGGCGCGGGTAGCCCGGGTCCTCGCCCGCCGGGAAGCCCTCGGCGGCGACGGTCCAGCGCGTGTACTCCTCGCCGCGGAAGCCGTAGATCACGCGCGTGCCGTCAGCGGTCTGGGCCACCACCGGGGTGAAGCCGCCGGCGCCGGCGAACGCCCCGGGCAGCAGCTCGGCCAGCGGTACCGTCGCCGGCGCCAGGCGAGCGGCCGTCAGATCCCACTCGGCGGCGCGCTGCTCCCCGTCGAACAGGAAGAACACCCGCTCGCCCCACTCGGGGACGTGCAGCGCGGCGGTGATGCGGCGGCCGGGAAAGAGCTCCAGCAGGCCAGGCCAGTCGTCACGGATCTCGCGCGGGACGCCGGCGACGGGCGCCTCGGTCAGCAGGTCCCAGCACAGATACTGACGTTGCTTGAAGAAGTAGAGCGTGCGCTCGGCGCCGCGGGGGTCGGCGGCGCTGCCGCTGCGGCAGAAAGCTGCGTCGGGCGTCTTGTCGGGCATCGGGCGCGTCAGACCTGCACGTAGATGCCGTCGTCGCGCACCTGCACCGGATACGCCTTCACGCGTTCGGCGTAGGCGATGCCCTCGCCGGTCAAGGGGTGGAACTCGTGGCCGTGCCACGGGCAGACGAGCGCGCCGAACTCGATGCAGCCTTCATCGAGCGGCCCCCCCGAGTGGGGGCAGGTGCGATCGAGCGCGCCGTATTTGCCTTCGAAGCGGGTCAGGGCAAGCCGCCGGCCGCCGGCCTCGACCGGTTTCACGCTGTCTTCGGCCAGGTCGCCGACGGCAGCGACGCGGTGCCAAGCGGGTTCGCTCATCGTCGCCGCGCCGCGCTCAGGCGCCCTGCTGCGACGGAACGTGGAGCACCAGCCCGTCGAGATCCGGCGTGACCTCGAGCTGGCAGGTGAGGCGACTCGTCTCGCGCGGCTCCCAGGCGAAATCGAGCAGGTCCGTCTCGGCGTCGTCCCTGGGCGGCAGCCGTCCGAGCCAGGCCTCGTCGACGTAGCAGTGGCAGGTGGCGCACGCGAGCTGGCCGCCGCATTCGGCGACGATGCCGGCGACGCCTCGCGCGCGCGCCGCCTCCATGACCGACTTGCCGGCGGGCGCGTCGACCAGGGTGCGCTCGCCGTCCGGCTGAACGAACGTTATGCGGGCCATCGGTGGCGCGGTCGGGCGGTCACGCCGCCCAAGAGAAGAACAGGTTGGCGTGGTGGAAGTCGCTCATGCGATCGTCGGAAGACGACACCAGGCGGAAGCCGCGGCCGCCGGGCGCGTCCGCCCAGGCGTTGTCGATCATCGTGCGGTTGCCGATGAAGTGGTCCCCGTAGCGGTGGGCCAGCACGGCGAACACCATGCCGCCGTCGAGGCGTACGCCGTCGTCGGGCCCGAGCCGGGTGTTCATGGGGCGCGCCGTGCGCCAGTCGTAGCGGACGCGCGCGGCGCCCGGATCCAGCGAGTCGACGACCAGGGCGAGCTGCTTCTTCCAGGCGAACGAGCGCCCGAGCAGCGTCACTTCGCGCTTCGGCAGCAGGCACATCACGGCCAGGCGGTGCTCGCCGCGGATGGCAAACCGGTCGAAGAAGCCGTCCGGCGCGGTCACCGGGTAGGCGCCGCAAACCTTCTCGTCGCCCGCCTGCCAGGTCGACACCAGCTGCTGCTGGTCGGCCTGCGTCAAGGGCCGGAGCGGCGACCACTCCAGGTTCTTGAACTGGTCGCGGTCGAATTCCGGAATGGGAAAACGCTTGCTCATGGCCTCTCCTCGGGTGGCTTGGCGCCCGTCGCGGCAATCGGCGCGGGCAACTCGTCGGTTGCACGGATTCTAAGCGGAGCCCGCCGCCGGCTGCACGGCATGCCGGGCGCGTCCGGCGCGGCGGCCGCTCCGGGAACCGCCGGCGCCCGCCCGCGGGTCGGTCCCGTCGAGCCCAGAAAAACGTCATCGAGACAAAGTGTTAGGAGCCATGCCGCGGCGCTGCGCGGGGCGCTTCGACGGCCGAGACATGCGCGGTTCGTGATCGGGGTATGCGCGGGCATCAGGGCCCGTGCGCCGCCGCTTCGTCGGACCCGCCGAGTGCCCAGACGGTGACCGTCACGCTGGCGCCGGGTTCGAGACGCGGGTCGGCGGGAACGGCAAAGCGTGCCGCAGGCGGGCGGCGGGGACGCGTGAAGTGGGCGCGGCCGGAATCCGCGAGGACGACCGTTCGGCCCGACCGGGCCTGGTCGGCCAGCCACGCGCTGACCCGGCGGGCAAGGAAGGGCTCGTACCAGAGGTCGGCGGCGAGGATGACGTCCCACGGGCCCCGATCGGCGAGGACGTCGGCCCCGGTGGTGCCGATGACGACGCGATTGCGGCGTGCGTTGCGCGCGGCACTGGCCAAAGCGAAGGGATCGCGGTCCGCGGCCACCACCGGACGCGCGCCGGCGAGCCCGGCGGCGATGGCGGCCGCGGCGCAGCCGGCGCCGAGGTCGAGCACGGCACGGCCGCGCACGCGCTCGGCGTGGTCGAGGATCCAGCGGGCGACGGCCTGCCCGGCAGGCCAGGCGACGCACCAGTAAGGGTACGGCTGGCCGACCCCCCAGCGGCGTTCCTGGGCCGCGCGCACGGCGTCGCCTTCGCCGAGCCCCAGCTCGAGCTCGGGGCAGAGCGGCGGCCGCGCCCAGGGGGCGTGGCGCGCGACGAACCGGTGGACTTCTGCGGCCGGGGGCTGAACAGAATGCATGGATGCGGAGCGCGTTCTATATTTAAAATATATTATGCAATGCCCAAGGCTCATCGGATAGGCGAGGAGGGACAGTGGCAAGGGTGCAGATTCTGTATTGGCAGGAAATCCCGTCGGTGGTCGAAGCGCGCGGGGACGGCAAAACCCACAAGGAGCAGTTGTCGCAACGGTTCCAGGAGCTGATCGACCTCATTGCAATGAAAAGAAAGCTCGCTGGAACCGATGGTTACCTCGAGCAGTGGAACAAGGGCGACGCGGCCGAGCACCCCGGCTCGGCGCAGGAGGCGGCGCAGGCGGTGGCGCGTGATCTCGAGGGACGCTACGAGGAGATCCGGCGCGCCGCCCTGGCGGCTTCGGGGGGCGGGTGATGCGTCCCGCGCAAATCCCCTATGCGATGTAGAGATTGACCGTAATATATATCGACAATATATTCTCTGGCATGGACACGCAGTTTGACGCCCCGCGCGCCGGTACCGTCCCGCCCGCAGCCCTCGAGCAAGGCGCTGCGCCGCTGGAGTGGTTCCGCCCCGGTCCGCCCGACGTGCGGGTCGAGCGCATCCTGCGCATCCAGGGCTACTCCGATCTCGGCCGCGTGCGCCCGGCGATCCGGCGCGCGGCCGAACTCGCCGCGCAGTGGGCGACCGAGCTCAGCGCGCCGGTGGTGTGCTCGCGTCGGGTGCCGGTGGCGGGGCTCGCGGGCGAGCGCCTCGAACTCGCCGGCGGCGTCGTGCTGCGCTGTGCCGCTTTCGGCAAGTTTCTGACCGGTTGCACCGAAGTCGTGCCGTTCGCGCTGACGATCGGCCCGGCGGTGGACGCGCGCGTGGTCGAGCTGACGGCCGGCGGCGAGGGGCTGCTCGAGGCGCTGCTGCTGGAGACCGCCGGCTGGCTGGCGATCGAGGACGCAACGCGCCAGTTTCGCGCCGCGGCGCGCGAGCGGCTCGCGCGCGAGGGCGCCCGCATCACCTCGCGCCTGGGGCCCGGGTACAGCTATCCGCTGGACGGCGGCGAGTGCGAATGGGCGCTGACCGATCAACACGCCCTGTTCGAGCTGCTGGCCGATGCCGAGCTGCCGGTGCAGGTCCTTCCGAGCTGCGCGATGCAGCCCAAGATCTCACGCTCCGGCCTGTTCGGCGTCGCGCCGACGGGCGGGCGCTGACCGGCGCGCCGGCCGCACCGAGCGGCGCGGGGCGTTTTTCCGACAACTTCCGAATCCAACAGAGAGGCACAGCGCGATGAAAGTCAAAGGCGGCGGCGTGATCGTGATTGGCGAGAACTTCAACACCACCCGCAAGATCAAGGCCACGAGCCCGCGGGTCGTGCGCGAGGACGGCAAGGTGGGCATCGGCTACACCGACCTCGACGGCAACAAGTGCGTGCTGGACGTCACCCGCGTGATGCCGGAAGACCCGAACGCGGCGAAGAATTTCATGATCCCGCACATCGGCGAGGCCTGCCGCCAGAAGGACATGAACTACATCCGTTGGGCGATCAAGAACCAGGAGCGGCACGGCGCCCACATCATCGACCTGTGCGTCGACGAGCTGTCCGTGTACCCGGAGGAGCGCCATGAGTGGATGCGCTGGCTGGTGCGCACGGCGCAGGAGATCACCGACTCCATCATCGCCATCGACTCGTCGGACTCGGAGACCATCAAGGCCGGGCTCGATGCCCACGACAGCAAGAAGGGCCGGCCGGCGATCAATTCCTTCAATCTGGAGCCGGGCCGCCAGGTCCTGGTGGACGTCGCCAAGGAGCGCAACGCGATCCTGTTCGCCAATGCGAGCGGCGAGTCGGGGATGCCGCAGAACGCCGAGGAGCGCATCAACAACATGGTGCGTTGCATGGAACTGATGGACAAGGGCGGCATCCCGATGGAGGACCGTTTCCTCGATCCGCTGGTGTTCCCGATCGGCGCCGGACCGGCCTTCGGCACGCATTACCTCGACGCCGTGAAGGCGCTGCGCGACATGTTCCCCGAGGTGCACATCTTCGGCGGCCACAGCAACGTCTCGTTCGGGCTGCCCGAGCGCAAGCTGCTCAACTTCACGTTCGTCGCGCTGGCGATCCTGAACGGGGCCGACTCGGCCATGATCGACCCGATCATGAACCCGCCCAAGGAGCTGAACGACTTCATGTTCGCCGCCAACGCGCTGAGCGGCAAGGACGAGTACTCCACCCAGTACCTTCGCTACATCCGCAGCCAGAACCCGGCCACGGCCCAGGCGCGCGCGCCGCGGGCGTCCAAGGCCGCGGCCTGACGGCGGCCGACGGCGCCGACACGAATCGACAGGAGAGAGGAACCATGAAAGAACTGCTGCCGCGAGAGCGCGTGATCCGTGCGATCCGCCACGAGCCCATCGACCGGGTGCCGGTGTTCTACCGCATGAAGGCCGAGGCCAAGGCCAAGATTGCCCGCGTTTTCGGCATCGAGAAAACCGGCACCGGGCGCAAGCACGACCCGTCGCTGGAGCTGCGCCTCGGCAACGACATCGTCATGTACCAGGTCGGCATCAACGCCGACTTCTCCCACCACCACATCGAGATCGGGGAGACCTGGTACAACCACTTCGGCGTCGGTTACGGCAAGAGCGGCCTCGAAGGCCGCACGCCCGAGGAAGAGGTCCTGTTCGCCAAGACCCAGGAGTTCTGGGGGCCGGCGAAGATCGTGCCCGAGAATTTCCCCAAGGTTCATCCCATCCAGTCGCTCGAGGACCTCAAGAACTACAAGTGGCCCGATCCCAACGACCCGGCGCTGATCGAGCCGGTGCGGGAGATGGTGGAGAAATACGGCAAGGAGTACTTCACCGCCTGCGACCTGTCGTCGACGCTGATCGAGGCGGCCTACGCCCACATCGTCGGCACGCAGAATTTCTTCCTCTTCATGTTCGACCAGCCCGAGCTGATCGAGGGCGTGCTCACCTGGGTCGGCGCCGGCGCGCCGCCCATCATGTCCATGAGCTGCAGGGGGTTCACGCCGAGCAGCAGCGCGAGGACGAAGATC
>CAZGTK010000010.1:0-19054 GCA_964528415.1 uncultured Burkholderiales bacterium
CGGCAGGCGGCCAGCAGCTCGGCGAGCGGGTACTTGCGGTTGATCGGCACCAGCTCGTCGCGCAGCGCGTCGTTGGGCGCGTGCAGGGAGACCGCCAGGGCCACCGGACAGCGCCGGCGCAGGCGGTCGATCGCCGGCACGATGCCGGACGTGCTCACCGTCACGCGCCGCCGCGACAGGCCGTAGCCGAAGTCGTCCAGCATGATCTCCAGCGCGCGCACGACGTTGTCAAAATTTGCCAGGGGCTCGCCCATGCCCATCATCACGACGTTGGTCACCGGCCGGTCCTCCGGCCGCCGTCGGCCGAGCGTCCGGTTGGCCCACCACAGCTGGCCGACAATTTCCGCGGTCGACAGGTTCCGGTTGAATCCCTGCCGGCCGGTGGCACAGAAACTGCACTCGAGCGCGCAGCCCACCTGCGAGGACACGCACAACGTGCCGCGCTGGGTCTCCGGGATGAAGACGGTTTCGATGGCGTTGGCATGGTCCGCCTTGAGCAGCCACTTGACGGTCCCGTCGGCGGAGATCTGCTCGCGCAGCAGCTCCGGCGCCGCCACCACGGCGCGCGACGCCAGCTGTTCGCGCAGGCTCCTGGCCAGGTCCGTCATCCGGGCGAAGTCGTCCTGCCCGTACTGGTGGATCCAGCGGGAGAGCTGCCGTGCGCGAAACGGCTTCTCGCCGAGATCGGCGACGAAGTCCGACAGTTGCGGCAGGCTGTAGTCGAGCAGGTTGACCGTCATCGTCCGGGCGTCAGCGGGGGAAAAGCTCCGTCGCGGCGAAGAAATAGGCGATTTCCACGGCGGCGGTCTCCGGGCTGTCGGAACCGTGCACCGCGTTGGCGTCGATGCTGTCAGCGAAGTCCGCGCGGATCGTCCCCGCGGCCGCCTTCTTCGGATCGGTGGCGCCCATCAGCTCGCGGTTCTTGGCGATGGCGTTCTCGCCTTCCAGCACCTGGATCATGACCGGGCCCGAGATCATGAACTTGACGAGGTCGCGGAAAAACGGGCGCTCGCGATGCACGGCGTAGAAGCCCTCGGCTTCCCGCTCGGACAGGTGCGCCATTCGCGCCGCCACCACCTTGAGGCCGTTGGTCTCGAACCGCGAATAGATCTTGCCGATGATGTTCTTGGCCACCGCGTCGGGCTTGATGATCGACAGCGTTCTTTCTACCGCCATTGATTTCTCCAGTGTTTTTAGGCTTTTGAGCGCTAAATCTAAAATGCGCTAGTCTACCACGCCAGGGGCCTGCCGTCGGCGCCGTAGCCGGGCTCCGGCGTCCATTCCGGCACCCACCCGGGCTCGCCGCTCCCGGCCGCTGCCGCCGCGCTGACCCCGATGCCCGCCACCCAGGCGAGCTTTCCGCCGACATGGACGAGCGGCAGGCGGCCGCGCATCCAGGGCGGGATTCCCCGCTCCTGCAGCAGGTTCTTCAGCCGGTAATGCGGCCCGCCGCGCCGCTGCTGCAGTCGTTCCCCGCCGACGCGCCAGCCCACGGTGAGGCCACCGGCGTGCGCGTGCTCGGCAGCGATACCCTCGCCCACCGCATCGCGAAACGCGAGCCGTCCGCGACCGGCGCCCAGCTCCAGCGCGGCCTCGCCCCGCCAGAGGATGGGCTGCGCCGCGTCGACTGCCGGCACCAGCCAGACCCCCGCGCGCCAGGCGTAGAGCTGCCAGCCCGGCAGGTCCAGTCGAACCCGGCCGTCCGCCGCCGCCGCCCGAGTCTGGCGCAGGAACTCGCCCAGACGCCGCTCGGGCGGCGCGGGCAGCCCATGACGCCCGAGAAAATGCCGCAGCAGGTTGCGGGCCCGCGGGGGTGCCAGGCCCAGTAACCGGGCCAGGTCCAGGCGCCCGGGCGCCATGGCGCCGCCCGCCCCGTCGATCGCCGCGAGGTCCTCCAGCAGGACGGCGGCCTCGCCTTGCAGGCGCGCTGCCCGAGCCAGCGCGGCGTCGGCCCCCGGGAACCGACGCGCGGCCATGGGGAGCCAGTCGTGCCGCACGAAGGCCCGCGCGCGCGCCGGATCGACGTTGGTTTCGTCCTCGACCCATTCGAGCGCGTGCGCGCTCGCGTAGGCGTTGAGCGTCGCGCGCGGGACCTCGAGCAGCGGCCGCAGCAGCGTAACGCCGGATCCGCGCAGCGCTCGCTCGCTGGCCATGCCGGCGATGCCCCGCGGCCCGGACCCGCGCAGCAGCTGCAGCAGCAGCGTCTCTGCCTGGTCGTCGCGGTGATGCGCAAGCGCGAGATAGTCCGTATTCAGGTCCAGGAAGGCGCGGTAGCGGGCCTCGCGCGCCGCCGCCTCGAGCCCGAGCCCGCCCCGCGGTTCGACCGCCACGCGGCACGCGGCGAACGGCACGCCGAGCGTGGCGCAAAGCCGACGGCAAAACGATTCCCAGGCGTCGGCGCGCGGACTCAGACCGTGGTTGACGTGAAACGCGGAGAGGGCGCAGCCGAGCTGGCCGGCAAGCCCGGCCAGCAGGTGCAGCAGCGCGACGGAGTCGGCGCCGCCGCTCAAGGCGACGGTCAGGCGCTCGCCGGGCCGGACTCTGGCGCTGAGGCTGCGGGCGACGTGCTCGGCGAGTTCCTCAGGCGCGAGCTTCCGTGAACTTGCCATACCCCATGAGCCGGTCGAACCGCTTCTCCAGCAGGTCGGCAATGCTCTGGTTTTGCAGCTGCCGCAGCGTCTCCTGCAGCACGCGCCTGAGGCCCTGCACCGCCGCGCCCGGATCCCGGTGCGCACCGCCGAGCGGCTCGTTCACGACCTTGTCCACCAGGCCGAGCGCCTTCAGGCGGCCGGCGGTGATGCCGAGCGTTTCGGCGGCGTCGGACGCCTTTTCCGCGCTTTTCCACAGGATCGAAGCGCAGCCCTCGGGCGAGATCACCGAATAGGTCGCGTACTGCAGCATCAGCAGCGCGTCGCCGACCGCGATCGCCAGGGCGCCGCCCGAACCGCCCTCGCCGATCACCGTGCACACGATCGGCGTGCGCAGCCGGGCCATGGCGTAGAGGTTGCGCCCGATCGCCTCCGACTGCCCGCGCTCCTCGGCGCCGATGCCCGGATACGCGCCGGGCGTGTCGATGAACGTGAAGATCGGCAGTGAGAACTTCTCTGCCAGGTGCATCAGCCGCAGCGCCTTGCGGTAGCCCTCCGGGCGAGGCATGCCGAAGTTGCGGAGGATCTTCTCCTTGGTGTCGCGGCCTTTCTGATGGCCGATCACCATGACCGACTGGCCGTTGAAGCGCGCCAGACCGCCGACGATGGCCGGATCGTCCGCGAAGCTGCGGTCTCCGTGCAACTCGACGAAGTCCGTGAACAGTCCCTGCGCGTAGTCCAGCGTGTACGGACGCTGCGGGTGACGCGCCACCTGGCTGATCTGCCAGGCGGTGAGCTTGCCGTAGATGTCCTTGGTCAGCCGCTGGCTCTTGTCGCGCAGGCGACGGATCTCCTCGGAGATGTCCACCGCAGAGTCGTCCTGCACGAAGCGCAGTTCCTCGATGCGCGCCTCGAGCTCGGCGATCGGCTGTTCGAAATCGAGGAAATGCTGTTTCATCGTTGTTTTGGGTCCGGCGGACCGGCCGCGGCCGGTCGAAAAAGCGCCATGATACTTGAACCGTTCTCATAATTCCGCGCCGGCCGCTTCAGTACCACGCGATCCCGCCCTGCCCCCGCGGATCGCTGGCGGCGGTGGCGGCGCCGCTCGCGCGATCGACGTGGACCGCCTGCATGTTGCCCCAGCGTCGCGCCGCCACGGTGACGACGTGGCCCTTGGCGGCGAGCGCGGCCCGCCAGGCCGGATCGAACCCCTCGGGCTCCACCTCGATGCGGTCGGGCAGGTACTGGTGGTGGTAGCGCGGCGCGGCGACGAGGGCGGCGAGGTCGGGTTGCGCCTGGCCCAGGTAGTCCAGCACGGCCAGCAGCACCATGCTGATGATGCGCGATCCGCCGGGCGTGCCCAGCACCAGCACGCCGCGGCGATCCTCGACGAAGGTCGGCGACATGCTGGAAAGCGGCCGCTTGCCCGGCGCGATCGCGTTGGCGCGGCTGCCCACCAGCCCGTAGGCGTTTGGGACGCCCGGCGCAAGGGCGAAGTCGTCCATTTCGTTGTTGAGCAGGACGCCGGTGCCGCCGGCGACGAAGCCGGAGCCGAAGAGCGTATTGATGGTGAGGGTCGCCGCGACGCGGTTGCCCTCGCGGTCGACGATGGAGAAGTGCGTGGTGCTCTCGCCCCGCGAGCGGTCGGGAAGACCGGCGCTCGGCGTCGCCCGATCGAGCCGGATGGTGGCCGCCTGGGCGGCGGCGTAGGCCGGGTCCGCAAGCTTCGCCCAGGGGCCGTCCACGAAGTCGGAATCGCCCAGGTACCGGGCCCGGTCGCGGTAGGCGCGGCGCAGCACCTCGACGACGACGTGCACCCGCTCGGCCTCGCCGAGCCGTGCGAGATCGAACTGCGCCAGCGCGTTGAAGGCCTGGGCCAGCGTGAGTCCGCCCGCCGAGGGCAGACCCGCCGTGACGATGGTGGCGCCGGCGTAGCCAATGCGCACGGGTTCGCGCTCGCGCACGCGGTAGCCGGCGAGGTCCTCGGCAGTCCAGATGCCGCCGCCGGCTCCCACGCTGCGCACGAGCTCCCCGGCGATCGGCCCTTCGTAGAACCCGGAGCGGCCCGACCGCGCCAGCGCCGCGAGCGTGTCGGCGAGCTGCGGCTGGCGCAACCGGGTCCCCGGCGCCATCGGCGCGCCGTCGGCGAGAAATACGCGCCGCGCCTGCGGGTCTGCCGCGAGCTTCGGTGCGGCGAGCTCGCTGACGCGGGCGAAACGCTCGTCCACCGGGAAACCGTCCCGCGCGAGACGGATCGCCGGCGCGAGCGACTGCGCCAGGCCCAGCCGCCCATAGCCCTCGGCCAGCCAGGCAAGGCCCGCCGGCGTCCCGGGAATGGCCGCGGCGAGGGGACCATCGAGGGATGCGCGCGGAATCGGCTCGCCGGTGGCGCCGAGGATCATGTCCGCGGTCGCGGCGCCCGGCGCCGTTACGCGCGCATCCAGCACCACGTCGCGGCGGTCGCCGGCGCGGTGCAGAAGAAAGAATCCGCCGCCGCCCAGCCCCGACGAAAACGGCTCCACCACCGCCAGCGCCGCCGCCACCGCGACCGCCGCGTCGAACGCATTGCCGCCCGCCGCGAGAACCTCGGCTCCCGCCGCCGACGCCAGCGGGTGCGCGCTCGCGATGGCCGCCTCCCGCGGCGCTTGCGCCGTCGCCTGCGCGGAGCCGAGCAACGCCGCCAGCACCAGCCCCGCGAGCGCCGCGGCGCCGCGCGCGGCGGGTCCGCCCGCGTGCGAGTGCCGGCCCAGCCGGTGTCGGTTATATTCGAGCACAGCCATCTTCGTGTCCCGACCCGTTCGCCCTACCCATCGTGGATCGATTCTCCGCCGCCCACGGCGCGGCCGATAACTGGCTGCAGGCGGCGTCCGAGTGCGTCAGTCTGCTGGAAGACGCGCGCGGCGCCAATCTCGGTTTCGTCTACGCCTCCGACGCGTTCGCGCCGGACCTGCGCAGCCTGCTGCGCTATTTGCGGGACGCGACCGGCGTGCCGCACTGGACCGGCACCGTCGGCGTCGGCGTCTGCGGCAGCGGGCGCGAGTACCACGAGCAGCCCGCCCTGTCGGTGATGCTCGGACGCTTTCCGCCCGACTCGTTCCGCGTGTTCGACGGCGTGACGGAGGACGCCGCTGCGCTGCTCTCCCGCCACGGCGACTGGCTGCGCGCCGCGGACGCGCGCTTCGGCGTCATCCACGGCGACCCCCGCAACCGTCAGCTGCCGGGACTGATCGAACGCGTCGCCGTCGCCGCCAACGACGGCTTTCTCGTCGGCGGGCTGACCTCGACCCGCTCGGTCTACGCCCAGGTCGCCGACGACGTCACCGAGGGCGGCGTTTCCGGCGTACTGTTTTCGCCCGAGGTGCGCGTGGCAACGACGCTGACCCAGAGCTGCGCCCTGTTCGGCGCGACCCACGAGATCACGGCGTGCGACGGTAACGTGATCATGACGCTCGGCGGACGGCCGGCGCTGGACGTGTTCTACGACGAGATCGGCGACATCCTCGCGCGCGACCTGCAGCGGGCGGCACGCTACGTCGCCGCAGCCCTGCTGGTGGCGGGATCGGACACGCGCGACTACCTGGTCCGCAATCTCGTGGGCGTGGACCCGCGCACGCGCCTGATCGCCATCGGCGACACGGTGCAGCCCGGCCAGCTCGTGCAGTTCTGCCGGCGCGACCCCAACAACGCCATGCAGGACATGGAGCGGATGCTGCGGGAACTGAAGGACCGCGTGCCCAACCCGCCGCGGGGAGCGCTCTACTTCTCCTGCCTCGGCCGCGGCAAGGAGATGTTCGGCGACGACTCGGCCGAGCTGCAAGCGATCGAGCGCGTTTTCGGCGACCTGCCGGTCACCGGCTTTTTCTGCAACGGCGAGATATCGCACAACCGGCTCTACGGCTACACCGGCGTCCTCACGCTGTTCCTTTGACCGGGCCGCCGCTCAGAAGAGCTCCCGCTGCTTGGGATCGCCCTCGGCCGCGGGCTTCTGGCCGGTGCGCTCGAGGAAGCGCTCGGCCAGCGCCTTGTAAAGCGGCTTCGGGCACACCAGCCGCGACGTGCCCGAGCCGATGATGGCCGTTGCCATCAGCGGCAGCACCATGTTGTTGTTGCCCGTCATCTCCAGCACGATGACGAACGCAGTGATGGGCGCCTGCACCACGCCGGCGAAGTACCCCACCATCCCGAGCAGCACCACCGCGCCGGGCGGCGCGTAGGGCAGCAGCTCCGCCAGGTTCATGCCGAAGCCGGCGCCCACCGCCAGCGACGGCGCGAAGATCCCGCCCGGAATGCCGCTGACGTAGGAGATCACGGTCGCGAGCATCTTGAGCACGCCGTAGGTTTCGGGCAGGTTCTCGGTGCCCTCGAGGATCCGCTTGGCCTCCTCGTAGCCGGTACCGTAGGTCGTGCTGCCGGAGGCGATGCCGATCACGGCGAGCAGGAAACCGCAGGCCGCCGCGAACGCGACCGGACGCTCGCGCATCAACCGCCCCGGGCGCCCCGGCAGACCGCGGCTCGCGCCGATCAGCATGCGGCTGAAGAGCCCGCCGAGCAGCCCGCCCGCCACGCCGCACATGAGGACGGCGATCCAGCCCTGATCGAGGTCGAGGTAGGCGGTGGTACGGCCGAAATACGTGTAATCGCCCAGCACCGCCAGGGACAGCACGCCGGCGATGATCACGGCGGTGAGTACCGTGCCGCTGGTGCGCTGCTCGAACGATCGGCTCATCTCTTCGATGGCGAAGACGACGCCGGCGAGCGGCGTGTTGAACGCGGCGGCGACTCCGGCTGCGCCGCCGGCGAGGATCAGTCCGCGCTGGAGCTCGCGTCGCGGGAAGCGCACGAAACGCCCGACGCTGTGCATGATGGAGGCGCCGATCTGCACCGTCGGCCCCTCGCGGCCCACCGACGCGCCGCCCAGGAGCGCGGCCACCGTCAGCAGGATCTTGCCCAGCGCGATGCGCAGCGACAGCACGCCGTCGCGCGCGGCCTCGGTGCGCATCTGCAGCGCCGCGATCGTCTGCGGGATGCCGCTGCCCTGCGATCCGGCGAAGAACCGCCGTGTGACCCACACGCAGCCCGCAAGGACGGCCGGCGTCACGATGAGCGGCAGGAACGGCGAGAACTCGACCAGGCGGTGAAAGAGCCGGTTCGCCTCCTCCGAGGCGATCGCGAAGACGATGGCCGCCGCGCCGACACCGAGGGCGCCGGTCCAGAACAGGAAGCGACGCATCCACAGCCGCGGAGACAGCACATGGCGCGATCTCCGGAGAAAGGCGGTGGTTACGGGATGTTGCACGTCGGTCGGCGGCGGGGTCAGGGACGATTCTAGCCCAGCGGCGCCGCGGCGGCCAACGCGCCGGTCACTTGTCGCCCGATGGTCGCGCCGGCAGCACCGTGCCGAGGCGCTGGCTGAACGAGCGCAGTCCGCTCAGCAGGACGCGCCCGAAGGACGACTTACGAACGCGCGTGGCGTCCTGCAAGCGGAACTGCTTGAGCAGATGGGGCGAACTCTGGAATTGCGAGTAGCGGTTCAGGGCAGCCAGCACGTGCTGTTTGAGCAGCTTGAGGTTCACCGGCTTGTTGACGAACCGATAGATCTGCGCCTGGTTGATGAGCTCGATGACGAGCTCGGAATCCGAGGCGCTGGTGGCGACGATCGACAGGATCTCCGGGTATTCCTGCTTCAGCAGCTTGATGAAGGTCGTGATGTGCTCGCTGCTCGCGTCCAGGTCGCAGATGAGCACCGCCACGTCCTGCGTCTGCAACATCTCGAGCGCCACGGGGATGTCGCGCGCGTAGAGCGTCGAGCACACGCCGCCGAACAGCTCTTTGGTGGCGCGGAAAAGGTACTCGTCGCCCGAGAGCACCAGCGCGGACGCCCTCGGGATGCCCGGCGCCGGGACCGGCACCTGGCCGGCCTCCGCCAGCTCGAGGCCGATCGACACCGCCTCCCGCACGATCTTCTTGAGCTGCTGGTCGTCCCAGGGCTTGTTGACGAAGCGGTAGACCTCGCCTTCGTTGATGGAGCCGACGATGGCGTTGATGTCCGAGTACCCGGTCAGCAGCATGCGCACGGTGGCAGGCGAGACCTGCTTCAGCTCCCGCAGGAGCTCGACGCCGGTCATCCCCGGCATGCGCTGGTCGCTCACCACGAGGTGCACGTGGAAGCGCTTGGCGAAATCCAGCGCCTGCGCGCCGTCCGTCGCCGTGAACACGTGGTAACGCTTGCGAAACAGCTTGCGCAGCGCGTTGACGATGCGCTCCTCGTCGTCGACGAACAGCACCCGCGCCTTGCGCCCGAGCACGTTGTCGAAGGTGATCGAGTCGTCGGTATCGCCTTCCTCGTCGCTGGCGTCGCTGTCGTCGGCGGCCGCGCGCGAGCTCGCCGCCTTGCGCAGGCTCTGCACCGCCGCGCGATTGATCGCGACTGGGGGCAGCGTGGCGCCAAGCCGGTCCATCGTGTCCTCGGCGTCCGCCGGCGGCTGCCCCGACAGGGCGTAGAGGATCGCATCGAAGAACTGGTCGGCCGTCTGGAACCGATCGTCCGGCCGCTTCGACAACGCCTTGCGCACGACGATGTCGATCGCTTCCGGCAAGTCGGCGTTGAAGTCGCGCAGGCTGGGGACCGGGTCTTCCATGACGGCGCGCATGATCGTGACGCTGTTGCCCGTGAACGGCCGCTGGCCGGTCAGCAACTGGAACGCGATGACGCCGGCGGAATAGATGTCGGAGCGCGCGTCGACACCGCCCCCCTGGAACTGCTCCGGCGACATGTAATTCGGCGTGCCGAGCACGTCGCCCACCTGGGTCATCGTGGACGAGTCGAGCCGCGCGATGCCGAAATCGGTCACCTTGGCCTCGCCGTCCTCGGTAATCAGGATGTTGGACGGCTTGATGTCCCGGTGCACGACGCCGTGCCGGTGCGAATAGTCCAGCGCCTTGAGCACCTGCTTGAGCAGCTTGATCGTCTCGTTGAGCGGCAGCTTCTTGCCGCCCGCCACCTTCCGGTGCAGAGGCTCGCCGCGCACGTACTCCATCGCGATGTAGGCGTACTCGCCCTGCTCGCCGTACTCGTAGATCGAGACGATGTTGGGGTGCACGAGCCGCCCGGCCGCCTGGGCCTCGCGCTTGAAGCGGTCCAGGATCGTCTCCGCGTCCGCCGGATCGAGGCTCGAGCGCGCGATCACCTTCAGCGCCACCGTGCGCTGGATCAGCGGGTCGTAGCCGAGATAAACCGCCCCCATGCCGCCCTGTCCGAGCTGGCCGAGGATCTCGTATTTGCCGACCTGGCTGGGTACGCTCATGCCCCGTCTGCCCTCTGCTGGATCACGCCGCGGCCGCCGAGGCGGCCTCGCCGGCCACCGGCAGCACCACCGTGAAGCGGGTCCCGACGCCGACTTTCGACGTCACGTTGATGGTGCCGCCGTGCTGCTGGATGATCTTGTAGACGATCGAGAGCCCGAGGCCGGTACCCTTGCCGACCTCCTTCGTCGTGAAGAACGGGTCGAAGATCTTTGGCAGCACCTCGGGCGGTATTCCCTTGCCGTTATCGGCGATTTCGATCAGCACGTGATCGCGATCCTTGGCCGCGGTGCGAATGAAGATCACACCGCCCTCCTCGGGGGTCGCCTGGGCGGCGTTGACGATCAGGTTCATGAACACCTGGTTGATCTGGGATGGCATGCACGTCACCGGCGGGACCGGCCCGAGCGCTTTCTTCACGTTTTTGCCCTTCAGCGCATGGCGCGCGATCTGCAGGGTGCTCTCGATGCCCTCGCGCAGGTCGACGCGCGCCACCTTGCTGCGGTCGAGGCGGCTGAAATTGCGCAGGTTGGTGACGATCTCCGTGATCTGGCCGATGCCGAAGCCGCCGTCCTTGAGCATCGCCTTGACGTCCTCGAGCGCGTTGTGCCGTCTCAGTTCTGCCGCAATCTCCGCGACGCGCGCAAACTGCTCGCCGATCTGCTCCTCGCTCACGTCCTGGGCCTGCAGCATGCCCAGCAGCTTTTCCGACTGCTCGACGTACTGGCTCAGGAGCGGCACGCGCGCGTTGAGCGTGTCCACGCTGCTCTTGACGTACGCAAGCGGCGTGTTGATCTCGTGGGCGATGCCCGCCACCATCTGCCCGAGCGAGGACAGCTTCTCGCTCTGGATCAGCAGCGACTCCTGCTGCTTGATCTCGTCCATCGCCTTGGTGAGCTCCGCGGTGCGCTCCGCGACCCTGACCTCGAGGCCGTCCTTGGCCGCCGCCAGCTCGCGGTTCATGCCGTCGATCACCCGGTAGCTGCGGTTCAGGCGCCAACCCGCGTAGGCCAGCAGCACGAGCAGCGACGCGACGTAGGCGGCGAGATAGATCGCGTAGACCTGGCGCAGGCCCAGGCTCTCCCCGAGCCCGGCATTGGCCGTGCCCGAGAGCGTCCGCGCCCGCTGGCCCGCGGTGCTCTCGGCGATGCGTCGCAACAGGCTCGCCTCTTCCTCGACGGCGCGCTGGACGGCGCCAAGGCCCGCCGCCACGGCGCCGGTCGCCGAAGCCACGGGATCGCCATAGCCGGCCGCGGCCGTGTTGAGCGCGGCCGCAAGCGCGGCCAGGTTGAGACCAGGACCACTGACCGACGGGGCGCCGGCGCCTTGCCCCACCATGGCACCGAGGCTCAGCAGCGTCTCGAGCCGCGCCCAGTCGTCGGGCCGGCGGCCGCCGCGGGCACGCGCCTCGCCGACGGCGACCTGGGCGCTTGCCACGACCCGCTTCAGATCCTCCCGGGCGGCGAGCAAGCGCCGCGCGCTGGCGCGCCAGTCGGCCATCAACTGGCTCTTGCCGCGAAAAGACTCCATGAGCGGGGCGAGCTGCTCGTCGAAGGCCGGCTTGCCGAGCGACGCGACATGCTCGCCGACGCGGCTCAGGGTATCCTGAAGACCCTCGCCGCCGGCTCCCGCGCTGCGCGCCGCAGGCGGCAACCCGAGCCGGGCGTTGAGCAGCTCGTCGTTCCAGCGCGCGTCTTGCTCGCTCAACAGGCGCAGATCCGCGATCAGGCGGTTGTGAACGTCGACCTCGGCGCCGCGCGCATTGACGTAGAAGTAGCCGACAGCGGCCAGCACGAAGCCGGCGATCGCGACCAGGAACAACCAGCGCATCGGCGCGAGCTCGGGGCGCGGTAATGCCGCCGCGTCGGGCTCAACACCTGCGTCTTCCCCGGCAGGCGCGGGCGCGCGACGGCCCCGCGCCAGGCGCTGGAGCTGGTCGCGTAGAGTGCTCAAGCCGGATGTCGCGAAAGCTGCCAATTGAAAGTACCGTCGTTTGTCAGAGGCTCGATGGGCGTTGCGTGGCGGCGCTGGCCGTTTTCGCGTTCTTCTCCCGCATCGCCTATCTCGCAGCGCTTATTGTCAGGCACGGTAAAGGGCACGAAGCAAATTCCGGACCCACGAATCTGGAGCGCAGGATCGCCCGATTCGAGGGTCGGGACCGTCCTGGGAGCGAATTCTGTCAGAATCGAACGCGTTTCGTCCCATTTAAGACCGGCGCCTGCAATGCAGGGTGCGGGATTGCGCCGACCATCCCCCGGTCGTTCGCGCGGAACGTGAAGGTTCGCTCGACCTTGCCGCACCGTGAGCGCCGTTTTTCTGCAGGCGTCGTACCGGTACGCCGCGACGCGCGCGGCTGGCGGGTTCTCGTCCTGCGCGCGTTTCGCCTGTGGGATTTTCCCAAGGGCGGCGTCGAGGCCGGCGAGACTCCGCGGCAGGCGGCGATCCGCGAGGCCCGCGAGGAGGCCGCCATCGACGATCTCGTCTTCCGCTGGGGCGACGCGTTCACGGAGACCGGACTCTACGCGCGCGGCAAAGTAGCACGCTATTTCGTCGCCGAATCGCCCCGCGCCGCGGTTCGGCTGCCGCCGTCCCCGGAGCTCGGCCGCGCCGAGCACCACGAGTTTCGCTGGAGCACGTTCGACGAAGCCCGAGCGCTGCTTCCCCCGCGGTTGCAGCCGGTACTGCTCTGGGCCGAACGCATCGTCACGGAGCCGACGCCGCGAGCCACGCATCGTCACGGTCGGTGACGGCTTTCACCCGCGCCGACGGCGCCCGCCACGAGGTGGGCGAGGCGCAAGGGCTCGGGCAGCCGGCTGTGCAGCGCAAACTGCCGCAGCGCACGCCGTGCGTCGCCGGGCTCGATGCCCGCCCGCTGGACCCACAGCCCTTCCATCGCCTCCGCCGGGCCCGCCCGCTCGACCAGGCGCCACTTGCGCCGCCCGCCGGAGACGCGCTCCAGCAGGGCGTGGCGCACGGCGTCGAGGTCCGGCCGCCGCCGCACCACCACCAAAACCGGCAGGCCCGTCTGTTCCGCCAGGGCCTGGATGTCCACCACGTTGAATCCGGCCAGCGCGATTCCCTGCAGGAGAATCAACCGCAGGTGCCGACGGTGCCGCGAGCCGCGAACCATCCGCGAAAGCGCGGCCGTCGCATTGGCGCCGTCGCGGCGCACCTTGCCAATCAGTACGCCCTCCGGACGGTTACCGGCGCACACGACGCCGACCACCGCCACGTCGCCGCGGTGGCCGGGCGCGAACGGGGCATCGTCGAAGGCAATGGCGTGACTGAGTCGGGCAGACAAGGCGGCGTCACCAGCGTGCGATCTGCTGCGGCGTTGGCCGATTAGGCCACAAGTCTGCGCTTGGGATGGAATCCGTCCGGCGCAACGGAAAGAAGCCGGCGAGGTGAGGCCCCTGCGTGCGGCAAACGGACCCGCGCGCCGCCCCTTGCGCGACGCACTCGGAGGGCCGGACCAGCGCGCGTCGACGCCAACCCGAAGCACCCAATCCGCAACGTCGGCGAGGCGATGCAGCCCTGCATGGCACTGCGCCGAGCCGAACGTCCGCCGGCCGTCCCCGCGTCGCCGACTGCTGGCAAGGTCGCCCGTGTCACCGGCGATCGCCTCGGACCGCGGTGCTGGGTCGCCTGAGATGTCCTGGACGCAGTGCGTTTAACGCGCTCTTCGGCAAAAGAGAGAAATTACTTTAAATAAGTGGCTCACATAACTTGGGAATAGTTTTATTTTAAGTGTTGTAGAGCGTCCTTTGAATCAAATTCAGCATCGGCAAGGGACAGAGGAACGAAAGATATCCTATTTTTGTCCTAGACATATTTGGTTGCGCGTCCAATAATCACGCTCTCAGATGAACCCCTCGAACGTCGTCGTCGTCACCGGTGCCAGCGGCGGGCTGGGTCGCGCCGCGGTCGCCGCCCTTCAAGCCGACGGCTGGCGGGTCTGTCGCGTCACTCGGGATCGACACGCGCTGCCGCCCGCCGGCGACACGCTCGACGTCGAGGCGGACGTATCCCGGCCCGGCGGCGCCCAGGCGGCGCTCGAAGCGTGTGCCGGCGGACTCGGCATACCGACCGGCCTCGCGCACTGCGCCGGCAGCACGCTTCTCGCGCCCCTGCACCGCACGTCCGTCGAACAGTTTCGTGCCTGCATGAGCGCCAATGTCGATTCGGCCTTCTTCATGCTGGCTGCCTTCGTCGATGCCGCGCGGCGGGTCGGCGCCCCGGCGGCCGCCGTGCTCGTGTCCTCCGTCGTTGCCCGGATCGGTGTCGCCAACCACGAGGCGATTTCCGTCGCAAAGGCCGGGTTGGAGGCGCTCGTACGCGCGGCGGCGGCCACGTACGCCCCGCAGTCGATCCGCATCAACGGGGTCGCGCCGGGGCTCATGGACACGCCGGCCGGCGCCCCATTTCTGCAGACCCCGACGTTGCGCGAGGCGGCGGCGCACCAGTACCCCCTCGGCGGCGTTGGCGACCCGGCGGAAGTCGCGGGCGCCATCGCCTGGTTGCTGGGGCCGTCGGCACGGCGTGTCACCGGCCAGATCCTTCCGGTGGACGGCGGATTCACGGCCATCCGCCCCCTCGTCCGGTGACGGGCATGCGTTCCCGGGGCCGGGTGCGGTCGGGCTCGCGCCGCGGCCGCGCGACGGGCGGCAAGGTAGGCGACCCCGCATGAACGCGCCGGAATCCACCCTGCCCGAGTTCCCGCCCACCGACGAGGCGGCCCAGGCGCGACTCCGGACGGCGGACCCCGCCGCCTACGCGCGGCGCCGGAACTTCCTGGACGGCCCGGTCACGCGGCTTTCCCCTTACCTGACCCACGGCATTCTCGACCTGCCGGACGCGGTCCATGCGTTGCGCCTGCGGCACCGACCGGGAGCTCTGGCGAAACTCGAATTCGAGTTCGCCTGGCGCGAGTACTTTCATCATCTCTGGCGCCACGCGGGCGAAGGGATCTTCAGGGACTTCCGCGCGCCGCCAGCCCCCGGGGGCTATGTGGCGCAGATGCCCGCCGATATTGCCGAAGCCCGCACGGGGGTGCCCGTGGTCGACGAGAGCGTGCGCGCGCTGTACCGGACCGGCTACCTTCACAACCATCAACGAATGTGGCTGGCCGCCTACACCGTGCACGTACGCAAGGTCGCGTGGCGCGCCGGCGCCGACTGGTTGTACCCCCACCTGCTCGACGGCGATCTTTGCTCCAACCATCTGTCGTGGCAGTGGGTCGCCGGCACGCTGACCGGCAAGCCCTACCTGTTTAACGCGGACAATGTGGCTCGCTACGCCCCCGCGCTCGCCAGCGGCGGCACCGTAGTGGATGCCACCTACGCGGACCTCGACGCACTGGCGCGCTCGCCGCGTCGGGCGCCGGCGGAGCCTGCCGCGCCCGCCGGCGGCACGCGGGTGCCGGCCCTTTCCGGTGCGCCGCCCGGCGATCCCCGTCCCATTCCCGTTGCCGGCCGCCGCGTGCGCCTTGTCCACCCCTGGAACCTGCAGCGCTCGGACCGGCACGACGTTCACGTCGGCGTGCTGCACTCGCCCTTTCATGAGCGCTTTCCATGGAGCGCGAGACGCTGGGACTTCGTGCTCGCGCGAATGCGCGCGATCTGCGACACGGTCTGGTCGGGCGATGGGAGCCTGCTTCTCGAAACGCTGCGCGGCGCGGCCGAAATTTCCATGAGACGAACGCTGAATCCCGGCTATCACGATCTTGCCTCGGCTCGCGGCGTGCACCCCGAGCCGGCACCGCGCCTCCTGCGCGACCCCGACACGCTTTGCCGATCGTTCTCGCGCTTCTGGTCCGTCGTGCGGCCGGCACGCAGCGCAACCCGGGGAGGCGCGCATGCATGAAGCGGAATTGACCGTCTTCTACGACGGCGGCTGCCCGGCGTGCAGCCGCGAAATCGCTCTCTACCGCCGCCGGGAGCGGACCGGCCGCGTGGCGTGGATCGACCTCGCGCGGGAACCGGAGGCCCTGGCGCAGCACGGCGTCGCCCTCGAGGAAGGCATGCGCTACCTGCACGCCTTCGGCGCCGACGGCCGGCGCCACGTCGGCGTCGACGCCTTCATCGAGATCTGGCGCCGGGTGCCCGGCTGTCGGGCCCTGGCCGCGCTGGCCGCTCTTCCCGGGGTGCACGCCGCGGCACGGTTCGGCTACCGCCTGTTTGCCCGCCAAGTCAGGCCACGGCTGCGCCGCGCCTGCCCGCTTCCCACCTCATCACCCAAGGAGATGTCATGAGCACGATCCTGCTTCTCGGACCCGACACCCGGGCCGGCAAGCCGCGCATTCCCGCGCCCGCCGCGTGGCTGGGCGGCGCCGGCCTGGTTCCCTTCGTCGCGCTCGTCGCCGCCGCGGCGCTTGCCGGTCCCGAAGCGCGCGCCGTGCTGATCGAGTGGCTCGTTCGCTACGGCGCGGTGATCGTCACCTTCGTTGGTGCGCTGCATTGGGGCGCGCTGATGCGCCAGCCCGACGCCGGGCGCGATGAACAGTGGCTGCACCTCGGCTGGAGCGTGATCCCCGCGCTGGGCGCCTGGGTGGCGCTGGACTTCGCGCCGCCCCTCGGCCTGGCGACGCTGATCGCGCTGTTCGCGCTGCAGCTGGCGATGGATCGACGCCTCGTCCTTATCCAGAACCTGGTGCCCTGGTTTTTGCGGCTGCGAATCCGCCTGACCATCGTCGCGGTGGTGTCGCTCGCCGCGGCGCTCGTCCTCGTCGCGCCTGGGACCGCGCTCTAGCGCAGCGCCGCCTCGATCGCGCGGATCAGCTTTGCGTCCGCGGGCGCGGTCTGGCTCGGGAAGGCGCCGAGCAGTCGTCCGTCCTTCCCGATCAACAGCTTGTGGAAATTCCACGCCGGCACTGCCGCGGCCCCGCCCTCGGCTTCCGCCCAGCGGTAGAGCGGATGCGCGCCGGGACCCCGGACCGTCTGCTTGGTCGTCATCGGGAACGTGATGCCGAAGTTGACCTCGCAGAAATCCTTGATCTTCGCCTCGCTGCCGGGCTCCTGCCCGCCGAAATCGTTGGACGGGACGCCGAGCACGACGAAACCGCGGTCCCGGTAGCGGCTCCACAACGCCTGTAGGCCCTCGTATTGCGGCGTGAAGCCGCACAGCGAGGCCGTGTTCACGACCAGCACCACGTTGTCGGCCAGGCGCTCCGCTGGAAGCGGCTTGCCGTCGATGGCGACGAGATCCATCGCTTTCCAATCCACCGCGGCAGCAGCGGCGGATCCGCCGGCGATCAGGGTCACGACGAGAACCGCGACGGCACGCGACACAAAGGACGTCATCACACACGCTCCGGTGAACAGGTTTGGCGGGTTGGACCGGACGCCGGCGAAACGGTTTCCGGGCGACGTTGTCCCATCTTCGCGCCAACGCCGATCGCGGCAGGCCGAAAAGAGGACACGCCATGGATCCGCTGCATCACGTCGCCATCCCCGTTCACGAGGTGGCGCGCGCTCTCGCCTGGTATCGGGAGCGGTTCGAGTGCCGTGTGGCGTACCAGGACGATACCTGGGCGCTGCTGGAATTCGCCAACGTCCGCCTCGCGCTCGTGCTGCCAGGGCAGCATCCGCCGCATATCGCCTTCGAGCGCGCCGACGCGGAACGCTTCGGGCCGCTGACGCCGCATCGTGACGGCACCCGCTCCGTCTACGTCACGGACAGCGAGGGCAACGCGGTCGAGATCCTGAAGTCGACCGACTGAGCCCGCCTAGGCGTGGTGCTGCGTGCCGCCGGCCTGTTGCATGATGTCGGCGAGCTCGTCGTAGGCGGCGCCCCAGGCCTCGCGAATCGGCCTAACGAAGTGGTGCCCGAGCAGTTTTTCGAGCGTATCGAGCAGCGCCTGCCGGAACGGAACGTAATCCCCGGCATCGACGCCGTAGAGGGCATGCCGATGACCGAGATCGTGGACGATGGGGACGATCTTCTCTCGCACGTCCAGCGTCTTCGCCATCATCTCCAGCATCGCGAAGAACGCCTTTCCCTGCTGCCGCAGATCGCCACGAAACATGGTACGGGCCTTCGGATCGAGCTCGAACAGCCGGGCGTAGAAAATCTCGCCGGCTTCTTCCGGCGGCACTTGAATCTTCTCGAAAGTGGACTTGACCAGTTCAACCTGGATCGGCGTCATGGCGCACTCCGTCATGGCAAACGACAAACACGGCCCCAAATCCAACCTTACCAGCGTCCGCCGGGACCGTCTTTGACAACAGGGCTTGCGCGGCGCCGCGATTGCGGCTAGCGGAGACAAGAAGGCCCCGCGAGGGACCGCAGGGCCGGAGCGTTGACCGAAATGGCGCGCCCGGCAGGATTTGAACCCACGACCCCCTGGTTCGTAGCCAGGTACTCTATCCAACTGAGCTACGGGCGCGCGAAGCCGCGCATTATAACAAAGTCATTCGCCGTTGGGGCAAGGCCGCCCGGGCGATCGGCCGCGACCCGATCGATCGCGCGGGCGCGCTGCGGCGCGCGACAAAAAGCCCCGGCGAGCGGGGCTGTTTGTTTGGCGGAGAGAGAGGGATTGTGGCGGCTCGCTCTGCGGCGATCCGCCATCCCTCGCCCTAGCTCGGGACCGCCGGCCTGCGGCCGACGTCCCAAAATGCCGTGCGTTTTGGTCGAACCCGAGACGGCTCTGCGTACTCACGCTGCGCCAAACAAAAAGCCCCGGCGAGCGGGGCTGTTTGTTTGGCGGAGAGAGAGGGATTCGAACCCTCGATACGGGTTTAAGCCCGTATAACGCCTTAGCAGGGCGCCCCCTTCGGCCTCTCGGGCATCTCTCCAGAAAGCCAAGTCGGTCGAGCCGGCCAAGGATAGCGGCTCGCGCGCGCGCCGGTCAAACCGCTACTGCGGCTGGTCGAGGTCGAATGCCTTGTGCAGGGCCCGCACCGCGAGCTCCATGTACTTGTCCTCGACCACCACCGAAATCTTGATCTCGGACGTGGAGATCATCTGGATGTTGATCCCTTCCTCGGCCAGCGTGCGAAACATCTTCGAGGCAATGCCCACGTGCGAGCGCATGCCGACTCCCACCACCGACACCTTCGCGATCTTCTCGTCGCCGCTGACCCCCGCCGCGCCGATATGGGGCGCCACCTGATCCTTCAGCAGTTTCGTCGCCTTCTGGTACTCCCCGCGGTTGACGGTGAACGAGA
>CAZGTK010000011.1:0-18248 GCA_964528415.1 uncultured Burkholderiales bacterium
GCCGTCGGCGGCGTCGCCGTTCTGCTTCTGCTGGCGGGAGGCGGCTACTACGTCTGGAAAGAGACGTCACGGCCGACGCTGGCGACAGCCCCGCCCGGCGCTGTGGCGGTTGCTCCCGTGCCGCCTCCACCGGCTGCGTCATCGATCGCGGCCGCGCCGCCGGTGCCCAGAAACGAGCCGGTCATGGTGATCGAGCCTCGCGGCGGATCGCCTGTTGCGTCGACGGGACAGCCCGCTCCGGCGCCGGCGGCAGCCCGCGAACAAACGCCGGCGCCGCCCGAGGAGCCGGTGGCGGAGCCGCCCCGGCCGGCGCCACCGCCGATCCGGATCACCCGCGGGCAGGCCGAGGCGACGCTCGACCCGTCCATTTCTGCGGGCTTCGAGTCGCTCAGGCAGGGCAACTTGGCGGCCGCCGAAGCCAATTATCGGGCCGCGTTGAGCGCCGACCCTGGCAACCGTGACGCGCTCCTTGGCTTGGCGGCGGTGGCGACCCAGGCCGGAAAGCTACAGGACGCCGAGCGTTACTATCGCGCCGCGCTGGCCCTGAACCCGCGGGACCCGCTGGCCGTCGCCGGACTCCTCGGGATCCTGGGCCCGACCGGCTCGTCCGCCGTAGAAAGCCGCTTGAAGACGCTGCTGGCAGACCAGCCCGACGCGGCTTTCCTGCACTATGCCCTTGGCAATCACTACGCGGCACAGAGCCGCTGGGGTGAGGCCCAGCAGGCGTACTTCAACGCGCTCAGGTCGCAGCCCGACAACCCGGATTTTGCCTTCAACCTGGCCGTGGCGCTCGACCAGCTGGCGCAGGCTCGCCTCGCGGCGGAGTACTATCGAAAAGCGCTCACGCTCGCCGAGCGGTCGCCTGCAGCCTTCGACCGCGCAGCCGCGGCCAACCGCCTGCGCGAGCTCGGGTCCTAGCGACGGGCGGCCGTCGCGGGCCGACGCCCGCGAGCGGGCTGCTGTTGCGCCGCACAAACCGGTAACGGCATGATTTTTGCAATCTAAACGCGCATGTCAGCCGTCCAGATCCCACATCAGCAACGTCCGCTCGGTCAACTCCTGGTCGAGAAGGGCGTCATCAGCGAAGACCAGCTTCGCATCGCGCTGCAGGAGCAGAACAAGAACCATCTGCCCCTCGGGCGTCTCATGGTGGCGCTCGGCTTTCTCTCGGAAGCCACCATCCGGGACGTCCTGTCGGAGAACCTCGGCCAGGAAAGCGTCGACTTGTCCAAGGTCATCGTCGACGCCGCGGCCATCAAGCTCATCCCCAAGGAGGTGGCCCGGCGCTACGTGATCCTGCCGATCGCGCTCGACCACAACCGCCTCAACCTGACGATCGCGATCTCGGATCCCGACAACATCATCGCGCTCGACCAGGTCCGGGCGCTGCTGAAGGAGGACTACCGGATTCAGACGCTGCTCGCCAGCGAGTCCGACATCCTCCGCGCCATCGACCAGTACTACGGATTCGAACTCTCGATCGACGGCATCCTGCACGAGATCGAGCCTGGCGACATGGACTACCAGACCCCGCTGGCCGGGGTCAACGAGTTCAGTCAGCCGGTCGTTCGCCTCATCGACGCCCTGCTTTCGGACGCCGTGCAGCGCAGCGCCTCCGACATCCACTTCGAGCCCGAGCACTCGTTCCTGCGCATCCGCTACCGCATCGACGGCGTGCTTCGCCAGGTGCGAAGTCTGCACAAGTCGTACTGGCCCGCGATGGTGGTGCGCCTGAAGGTCATGAGCGGCATGAACATCGCGGAGACGCGCGCGCCGCAGGACGGCCACATCTCGCTGCGGCTTTCCGGGCGCCCGATCGATTTCCGGGTCGCCTCGCATCCCACCACCTTCGGCGAGAACCTGGTGCTGCGCGTGCTGGACCGCCAGAAGGGCATCGTCCCCCTCGAGCAACTCGGGCTGCACGAGGAAGCCCTCGCGACGCTGAAGATCATGATCGCGCGTCCCGAAGGCATCATCATGGTCACCGGACCGACGGGCAGCGGGAAGACGACGACGCTCTACTCGATCCTGAATCACATCAACACGGACGGGGTCAACATCATGACCCTGGAGGACCCGGTCGAATATCCGATGCCGCTGATCCGGCAGACCTCCGTGAACGAGACGGCCAAGCTGGATTTCGCCGGCGGTATCCGGTCGATGCTGCGCCAGGACCCCGACATCATCCTGGTCGGCGAGATTCGCGATCAACCGACGGCGGAAATGGCCTTCCGCGCGGCCATGACCGGCCACCAGGTGTACTCGACGCTGCACACCAATTCGGCGATCGGCGCGATCCCGCGCCTGCTCGATATCGGCATGCTGCCCGACATCATGGCTGGCAACATCATCGGCGTCATCGCCCAGCGTCTGGTGCGTGTGCTGTGCCGGCACTGCAAGAAGGCGTACGAGACCGACCCGGCCGAGCGCCGCATCCTGGGCCTGCAGCCCACCGATTCCGCGCCGCCGATCTACCAGGCCGTCGGTTGCGAACTCTGCGATCATCAGGGCTACAACGGCCGCGTCGCGGTGATGGAGCTGCTGAAGATGGACGCCGACCTGGACGAGCTCGTGGCCCGGCGCGCGACGACGAGGGAGATCCGCAACCTCGCCTACGAGCGCGGCTTCCGGACGCTGGCCGACGATGCGATCAATCGCATCCTGGAGGGCACGACGTCCCTGGACGAAGTCTCCCGCGTCATCGACCTCACCGACCGCCTGGGCTGAGCCATGGCGCTCTATCAATACGTCGCCATCGATCCCGCCGGAAAGCGCACCCGCGGCATGCAGGACGCGGCGAATCCGGTCGACCTGGAGCTGCGCCTCAAGCGCGGCGGACTGGACCTTATCTCGGCCAAGCCGGCGAAGCCGAGCCAGGTTTCCCTCGGCAGCGGCATCCGCCGCCAGGAGCTGATTACCTTCTTCTTCAACCTCGAGCAGCTGACGCTGGCCGGCGTGCCGCTGCTCGAGAGCCTCGCGGACCTGCGCGACACCATGGCCGATCCGGCGTTTCGCCAGATCATCGCCAACATGATCGAGAGCATCGAGAGCGGACAGCGGCTGTCGCAGGCGATGGCGTCGTATCCCCGCGTCTTCGAGTCGATCCACGTCAGCCTGGTGCGCGCCGGCGAGCAGACCGGGCAGCTGCCCGAGGTTTTCAAGCACATCACCGAGGGCCTGAAATGGCACGATGAGCTCGCCGCCCAGACCAAGCAGATCCTGATCTATCCGGTGATCGTCCTGGTGGTCGTGTTCGCGGTGTTCATCTTCCTGATGATGTACCTCGTCCCGCAGCTCTCGGGATTCATCAAGAACATCGGCCAGACGGTCCCGGTCCAGACCAGGGCATTGATCGCCGTATCCGAGTTCACGGTCAATTACTGGTACGTCGTGCTCGCGCTCCCGATCGTGGCGGCCGCCTTCGTCTACCTGGGGGCGCGCTTCATGCCGGCCGTCCAGTACCGTGTCGACGAGATCAAGCTCAAGCTGTGGGTCGTCGGGCCGATCCTGCGCAAGATCATCCTGGCGCGCTTCGCCAGCACGTTCGCGATGATGTACAGTGCCGGGATTTCCATCCTCGAATGCGTTGCGGCGTCGCGCGAGATCTCGGGCAACCTGGTGATTTCGCGCAACCTCGAAGAGGCCGGGCGTCGCATCGAAGAAGGCAAGAATCTCACGCAGAGCTTCCAGGAGGTCGCCATCTTCCCGCCGCTGGTAATCCGCATGCTGCGGGTCGGCGAGGCCACCGGCGCGCTGGACAAGGCCCTGCTCAACGTCGCCTATTTCTACGACCGCGACGTGCGGGAGTCCGTCAAGCGCATTCAGACCATGATCGGTCCCGCCATGACCGTCATTCTTGGCGGTCTGCTGGGCTGGGTGATGTTCTCGGTGCTCATGCCGGTCTACGACGTGATCAGCAAGACGAAATTCTGATGGCCGAACCCTGCCTCCTATTCGTCACCGCCGACGGCGTGTTCGCCTACAGCTGGCTGCAGGGGCGTACCGCGAAAGAAGGCGAGTTCTCCCCCGACGAGAACGGTCGGCGCCAGTTCGCGCAGTTCGCGGGGCAGCTGGCTGCGCGCAAGCGGCCGGTCATGATGCTCTCGGACCTGGTGGAGGAGGACTTTCGCTTCGACTCCGTGCCCCATGTGCTCGGCGGCGAACGGAAAGTGCTGCTCGAGCGCAAGCTGGATCAGTTTTACCGGTCGACGCCGTTCCGCCACGCGGTTATCCGCGAGCGCGAGAAGGAAGGCCGGCGCGACGATCGGGTCCTGTTCTCGGCGATCACCAATCCGACCTGGCTGACGCCGTGGGCCGAGCTTCTGCTGCAGCACGAGATTTCCCTGCGCGGAATCTATTCGGTTCCGCTCGTGAGCCAGCAGATCGCCAAGCTGGCGGAGGGCGACGAGGTGCTGCTGCTGACCTGGCAGCGGCATGCAGGTGTCCGGCAGACCTATTTCAAGGGCGGCCACGTCAGCTTCTCGCGGCTCACGCCCCTCGGCGCCGGCAGCCAGTTCGCGCTGACCGTGGTGACCGAGACGGCCCGCACGCTGCAGTACCTCCAGAGCTTGAGCCTGCTCCCGCCGGACCACCCGCTGAGCGTCGCCATCGTCTGCTCGCCGACCGACCGGCAGGACCTGGCCTCGCGCTTGAAGAGCACGCAGCGGGTGCGTTACGTCTTTCTCGACATCAGCGAGCTCGCCACCAAGCTCGAGTTCCGCACCCCGACGGTCGACTCCGACTGCACGCAGCTGATGCTGCACGTGCTGGCGAAGACGACGCCGGCCAATCAATACGCAACCGAGCAGTACACCCACTTCCACACGCTCGGCGAGCTGAAGCGGTTCGGCGCTCTCGCGGCGTCGCTCATCGCCACCGGTTTCCTGCTGTGGGCCGGCCTCGACCTCTACCAGGGCTGGAACCTCTCGCAACGGTCCCAGGACCTCAAGCTTCAGGCCCAGACCCTGGAGAACCAGTACCGCGCGATCACCAGCACCTTCCCGCAGACGCCGATGTCCGCCTCGGAGATGCGCAACCTGGTGCTGAACATGCGCGCGCTGGGCGGGACGACGCCGGCGCCCGCAGAGGTCCTGGCGCCCATCGGCGAAGCACTGGCCCAGTTCCCCGGCATCCAGCTCAATAAGATCAGCTGGCAGCTGACGTCGAACCCCGAGTCCGTCCGTGCCGGCGGCGGTCAGCAGGCCCCGCAGCCGGCTGCCGCTCCCGGAATCCCGCGGCCGCCGGCGGGGCCCAAGCTCTACCGGGTCGTTCTGCTCTCGGGTGAGATCAAGCCGTTCAACCAGAACTATCGCGAAGCGCTCGACAAGGTCGAGGCTCTCCAGGCGGCCCTGACCCGCCGTGGCATGAGCGTAGTGCCCCTGGAGTTGCCCCTCGACCTGCGCCCGCAGGCCGCCCTGGCGGGCGATCTCGCCGCGGCGCCGGGCAACCGCGGCGCAACCTTCGCGCTCAAGATCATCCAGGAGCCGGGCGCATGAAGCTCTCGGAGCGCGACTGGCCGCACCTGCGCGGGACCCTGATCTTCGCCGCAATCATCATTGCGGCCGGCGCGGCCGCGATCTGGCTCAGCGAAAAGTACGTGACCAACATGCAGCGCGAACAGGCGATTCTGCAGGAGCAGGTCACGCAGGCGCGTGCCAAGCTTTCCCGGGTGCAGGAAGAGCGGCGGGATCTCGACACGTACTACGAGGAATACCGGCAGATGATGGAGCGCGGGCTGATCGGCCCCGAGCAGCGCCTGAACTGGATCGAGACGATCGACCACTTGAGGGACAAGCACGGGCTGTTCGGCACGCGTTACTCGATCGCGCCGCAACGGGCTTTCCAATCCGACGTCCCGCTGCCGGGCGGCCCCGTCAACCTCAGATCCTCGGAAATGACGCTCCAGCTGACCCTCCTGCACGAGGGCGAGCTGGCCGGTTTTCTCGACGCGCTGCAGCGCGATGCCAAGGGCATGTACCTGCTGCGAGGCTGCCGCATCGATCGAGTCGACGCCAGCGCGGCCCTGGCGTACGCCCCGCACCTGCGCGCAGATTGTGATCTCGTTTGGCTCTCGCTGAACCAGGAGGCTGCACGATGACGGCGAAGCCGTGGATTGCCGGGCTCGTCGCCCTCGCCGGCATCGCCAGCTCACCGCTTCCGGCGACGGCGGCAGACGGGCTCGGTCGGCTGTTTTTCTCGCCCGCCGAGCGCAAGCAGCTCGATCAGCTCAAGGCGAGCCCGGCCACGGAGCGCCAGGCCGCCCGCGTCACGGTCAACGGCATCGTCCGCAGCAGCAGCGGCCGCAGCGTGGTGTGGGTGAACGGCGTCCCCTACGAACCGTCACCCAAAGGCGGCGCGGACATCGTGCGCAGCAGCGGCAGCACCGCGGCGACGGTCGTCGCCGAGCCCGGCAAGGCGCCGGTCAAGGTCAGGGTGGGCGAGACCGTCACACTCGTGCCCGGCACCGATCCCGGCCCTCGATGAGCGAGGTCCCGCATGCGCAAACCATCCCCGCATCGGATTCCGCAGGCATCGCCGCCCAACCGCCATCGCGGGCAGGCCGCGCTGATCCTGCTCGGCGTGCTGGTGGCCGGCTCGGGCTACGTCCTGCTTTCCTCGCTCAATTCTTCGCAGATCGACGCCGAGCGGGCGCAGCGTACCAGCGACGCGCTGAGCCAGGCCAAGGAAGCGCTCGTCGCCTACGCCGTGCAGGATGCCAACCGGCCCGGCAGCCTGCCCTGCCCGGACGTTAACAACGACGGCTGGTCGAAGATCGAGGACTACAGCGGCACCAACTGCGTCGCGCTGGTGGGCCGACTTCCCTGGAAGACGCTGGGCCTCAGCGACCTTCGGGACGGCTCCGGCGAGCGTCTCTGGTACGCCATCACCAACGATTTCCGTTCCAACGCGCCGATGTCGACGGCCCCGGGCACGCCGCTCAACAGCAATTCCGTCGGCAGCCTGTCGGTCACGGGGACCATCAGCGCCACGCAGGTCGTCGCCGTCGTGCTCGCGCCCGGGCCGGCGCTGATTCGCCAAGGCGGTTCGACGCAACAGTTGCGAGGCGACGTCGTGTGCCCCGGACCGACGTTCACCTCGACCCCGGCGTGCGACCCGGCCAACTACCTCGACGCGGCCGGCGTCGTCGACAATGCCGACGGCGACCCGAATTACGTCGCGGAGGCGGCCACCAACCAGTTCAACGACAGGCTCGCCGTCGTTGCCGCCGCCGACCTGTTCCCTGCGGTCGAGATCCGCGCGGCGCGCGAACTCAGGGTCCAGCTGGCGAGCCACTACGCGAACTGGGCAAACGCGACCCTCGTCACCAATCCCCGCGGCTGGTACCCATGGGCGGCCCCCTTCAACACGCCGACCACGGCGTATGCCGGGCTCAACGGCCAGAAATGGGGGCTGGCGCCTTTCAGCGACGCTTCCGTCGCCTGGGCATCTCCCACGATCAGCGACGTCGACGGCTCGCGCAGCTGCACGATCGCCGGCGCCGTCCTGCAGTGCGACGCCACCGCAAGCTCGGGCAGCTTCACGGTCACCGCGAGGCTCAATAACGTTGCCACGGCGTTCATCGCGCCTCCCGACGCAAGCCTGGTCGGTCTGGCCTACGGATCGCTCTCGGCCGGGCCGACGGCGAGCTGGACGCTGAACGGGGCGGCGCGGGCGCTCGATGTCACCGTCACCGGAACCTATTCGGGCGCCGGGCCGCACCGGATCACCGTCTCCCGCCCGGCCGTGCCGGCGTGGGCCGACACCAGCGCTGCCTGGACCTCGACCACGCCAAGCTGGTTGATCAAGAACAACTGGCATCACGTCCTCTACTACGGCGTCTCCGAGGGCTTCTCGATCCAGGGCACCGGCGTCTGCGGCGGCGGCATCTTCCCGCTATGCCTGCAGGTCGACAACGCCACGAACGGCGCACATGCCGTGGTCGTCGCCATGGGCCGCCCCATCGCGGCGCGCCAGGCGCTCTACACGGATCTCTTCGACCCGCGCCGTTATCTGGAAGGGCAGAACGAGACGGAAGATCTGCGCTACGAAGTCAACCGCCGCGCCGGCGCATTCAACGACTATGTTTCGGTCGTCGCGAGCAACTGACCCTCTCCGTCGCTCGGCCCTTGCCCGCCGTCAGCGCGGCTTTACCCTCATCGAACTGGCCGTGGTGATGCTGATCCTCGGCATTCTGCTCGGCGGACTGCTGGTGCCGCTGTCCACGCAACTCGAGCAGCGCCGCATCAGCGAGACTCAGCGCTCACTGAACGACGCCAAGGAAGCGCTGCTGGGCTTCGCCATGGCCAATGGCCGGCTGCCCTGTCCCGCCAACCCGCAGTGGCCCGCCATCAGCGCGGCCTTTGGTAATTCCGGCAACGAAAGCTATAACGGCACCAGCTGCACGATCACGACCGGCGTCCTGCCGTGGGCGACCCTGGGCCTGCCGGAGACCGACGCCTGGGGACGCCGCTTCACCTACTACGTTTCGGCAAGCTATGCCGACAGCATCGCGTCGGGCACGGTAACGCCGCCGGGCGGGTGCGTGGACATCCCGACCCAGGCGTCGTTCGCCCTGTGCTCCGATGGAAGCGGCACGATCCAGAACGTCGGCACGGGCACTTCGGTCGCCACCGCCGTGCCTGCTGTCGTGGTCTCCCACGGCAACAACGGCGGCGGAGCCTACGGCACGGGAGGCGTCGTCCTGGTGGCTGCGACCGGAGCCGACGAGTCCGAGAACGCGGACGGCGACGGCACTTTCCGGACCGGCGCATACGCCGACACGTTCGACGATCTCGTCGTCTGGATTTCGAACAGCATCCTGAAAAGCCGCACCGTGGCCGCCGCCCGGCTGCCTTGACGGCTCCTCCGGCCGAGGCGACCGCCATGCGCCACCCACGGGTTCATCGCCGCCGCTGCGGGCGTTGGCGGCCCGCCGGCGCGACCGACCGGGAGTCCGGGTTTTCGCTCGTCGAGCTTGCGGTGGTGCTGGCGATCCTTGGCCTTCTGCTCGGCGCCCTGCTGAAGCCGCTGCGCGGACAGGTGGAAACGCAGCAGTACCAGGAAGCCGAGCGCGCCCTGGCCGATGTCCGCGACGCAGTCATCGGCTTCGCGCTGGCGAACGGCCGGCTTCCATGCCCTGCTGACGCAACCGTGGTCTCCGGCGCGGCCGGCGCCGGCGTCGAGGCCCGCACCGGGACCACCTGCTCGTCGGCCAATGGCGTGGTGCCCTGGACCACGCTCGGACTGCCGGAGCTGGATCCTTGGGGGCGCCGATACACCTATCGCGTGACCTCCGGCTTCGCCGACGATCCTCCGGTGGGCGGCTACTCGTCGTTCGATCTCTCGGCGGCCGGCACCATCCAGGTGTACGGAAACACCTCGTTTACCGTAGACGTCGCGCGAAACGTCCCCGTCATTTTTCTTTCCCATGGCAAGAACGGGCTGCGCGCCTGGCGTCCCGACGGCACGCAAATAACGTCTCCGGCGGCGGCGGGAGCAGAACTGGAGAACAACGGCGGCGACGACAGCTTTGCGGTGGTCGCCCAGGGCGAGGGCTTCGACGACGTGGTGCGCTGGATTCCGGCCGACCTGTTGAAGAACCGAATGGTGACGGCGGGCCGGCTTCCCTAACCCCTCGGGCTTGCCGGCGCGAGGGAGAAGCACACCTTGCCGGGCAGATTGGATTCCAGCCGCAGCGTGAAACCCGCCCGTTGCGCCTCGTGACAGGCCTGGTAGAGGCCGACGCCGAGGCCGCTGTTGGAATCCACGGGGCTGTCGAACAGGCGCCGCTCAATGCCCACGGGGATCGCGGTGCCGCTGTCGCAGACGCGCAGAACCTGCTGCACGGGATCGAACTCGACGCGAATTTCCATCTCGGGTTCCTGCTGCCGCTTGCGAAGCGCGTTCTCAAGCAGGTTCTCGGCAACGCTGTCGAAGACGGCCTGCGGCACGAGGGTGTCACCGCTGCTCACGGCCTCCATGCGGATCCCGCGCGGCTCGTAACGCGCCCTGACGCCGTCCCACCAGCGCTCGGCGTGCATCATGCTGGCGGTCTTTTCGCTCTGGCCTTCCGGATCCCTGAGCTTGCCGAGCGTCAGCTCGAGCCGCCGCGTCAGGTCCGGAAGCTGCCGTTGCACCAGGCGCTGAAAACCCTCGGCGTCGCCGGTTTGCTGGGACGCCGACGCCAGCGCGTACAGCGATTGGAGCAGGTTCTTGATGTCGTGCGTAAGACGCGCGCCGGTTTCGTAGATCACCTTGAGTCGGGTGATTTGCTGCAGCGCCTGCTCGCGGCGCTTGCCCTCGTAGAAGCGGGCGATGATCTCGGAGAGCAGCTGCAGATGAATCACCATCGAGGGGCCGAAAGAGAACCTGGACGACATCTCCAGTTCCAGCGGGCCGGCGCGGAACGTCCAGGTGTAGGCCGCGCGCTGGCCCATGCGGCCGCGCCCGTCGGGCGAATCCCACGCCGCACCGTCGAGCCAGGGGAACTCGACGAGGCTGCGCACCGCGACGCGCAGAAAGCCGATGGCGTCGGGCTCCCGCTCGGCCGCGTCCGCGATGCGCGAGAGCCACTGCTCGAACGGCGTGCCGACGTTGAGCAGGTAGCGGAACAGCACCGGCTGCAGCACCGTGAAGCCGTACAGCGGGTTCCACAGCAGTCCCAGCAGGATCAGCAGCGTGCCCATCGCGAACAGCGTCCGGATCAGCGCCTCCACGTAGCTCGCCTTGGAGAGCGTCATGAACGCGAAGCTGCCGAGCACCACGAGCACCACCACCATGAACAGCAGCAGGGCATAAAGAAAATCCACCGACTCGGCGCCGGTCTCCGGGTTCGCTTCGGCCGGTACCAGGAACATGAGCAGCAGCAGCGCCGGCAGCGCATACCGCATCAGCCCCTCCGCCAGACCCGTGACTTCGTCGGCGACGAACAGCCGGGGAACGACCCAGACCAGCAGCACCACGAGGAGGTAAACCAGCACGACCATGCCGAACAGCCGCGACCAGCGCGTCGCCGCCAGGATGCTGCGCGCGCCGACGAGGCTCGCCAGCAGGGCAAACCAGAACGCGATCAGCCACCAGTTCAGGTAGAGCAGGATGCCGAGGCAGGCCGCCGCGACGAACACGACGGCCGGGAGGCCGAGCTGGCGCTCGCCGCTCCACACCGGCTGCCACAGCAGGAACAGCCCGACGTGGGCAATCAGCAGGGCGCGGGCCCACGGATCGTTGAGGTCGAAAAGGATCGACACGTGGAGCAGGAGCAGCGTCGCGACCAGTAACCGCTGGCGCTGGCGGGTGAGCATTGCCACCCACCGCGCACGCCCCTGAGAGGGTTCGACCGTGCCGCTCGCTTCAGCGTCCATGGTACGGCTGCCGGGTTTGGCGGCCGCGCGAGGCCTCACGTATCATCGGCGCTTCCTGTCCCTGTCTCTGTCCGACCACCTGGCCACGCCATGCAGCAAGCGGTTTTCGCCATAGCGCGCTACACCTGGATGGAAGCGCGCCGCAATCGGCTGCTCTGGCTTTCCGCGATCGTCCTGGTGCTGGGCGTTGGCCTCGCGTCGCTGCTGAGCCAGGCCGCGGTCACCGAGGCCCGCGAACTGCAGCTCTCGGTCCTCGCCGCGCTCTACCGCGTAGCGGCCGTGTTCATCATCAGCGCGTTCATTATAGCCAGCATGGTGCGGGAAAACGCGGACAAGGTCCTGGAGCTGTTCCTCGCCATGCCGTTGCCGCGCGGCGTCTTCTTGCTTGGACGCCTGGCGGGCTTTTCGCTCTGCGCGATCGTGCTCGCGGCGATCGCCGCCGTGCCGTTGTTTGCGCTCGCAGAGCCGCAGGCCGTGGTGCTCTGGGCACTGTCGCTGGCAGCCGAGCTGCTGCTGATCTCGGCCATGGCGCTGTTCAGCGTGGTCACCCTGACGCAGATCCTCCCCGCCCTCGCCGCGACGTTCGCGTTCTATTTTCTGGCCCGATCCATCGCTGCGCTCCAGCTCATCGGCGCCGGGCCGCTGACCGAACCGACGGTGACGAATCAGATCATGAACGGGACCCTCGCGGCGATCGCGTTCGTCCTTCCGGAGCTGGACGCCTACACCCAAACCGCATGGCTCGTGCACGCGCCGCCCGGCGCGGCGGAGATGGCGCTGGTGGCCGGGCAGACCGCCGTCTATTTCGCGCTTCTGGCGAGCGCCGCGCTGTTCGATTTTCACCGCAAGAGCCTGTGAGCCGACGCGACGAACGTCCGCTTGCCGCCGTCCCGCCCGCCGTGATCGCCGCGGTGATCGCGGGCCTGACGGCTCAGCTGGCCTTTCACGCGGCCGCGCCCGCGCCGTCGGCCCGGGCAGAGGATCTGCCGTCGCCGCCGTCCGTGGCGGCGCTCAGGCTGGCGAGTCTGGGTGACCCGGTAGCGCTGGCCCGGCCGGCGATGCTGTACGTCCAGTCCTTCGACGTGCAGCCCGGCGTGGTGGTGCCGTACGCCGAACTGGACTACGGGCGTCTGACCGGCTGGCTGGAGGCCATCCTCGAGCTCGACCCCCGGTCCGATTCCCCGCTCTTCGCCGCGAGCCGCCTCTTCAGCGATGTCGGCGATCCGCACAAACTGCGCAAGATGCTCGACTTCGTCTACCGATCGTTCCTGCAGGATCCCGACCGGCGCTGGAAAGCGATGGCGTTCGCGACGCTGACGGCGAAACACCGCCTCGGCGACATGTCGCTGGCATTGAAATACGCGGAGGCGATCCGAACCCGCGTCACCGCGGCGAATGCGCCCGACTGGGCGCGCCAGATGTCGGTGTTCATCCTCGAGGACATGAACGAACTGGAGGCCGCCAGGGTGCTGCTGGGCGGCATGATTGCCGAGGGCGCGATCGCCGACCCGAACGAGGCGCGCTACTTGCGCGACTACCTGGAGCGGCTTGAGAAGAAAGCCGCCGACAACGCCGCACGCAAACCCTCCTGAGGAGGGTCGCTGTCGTCGGTTCGACGAAAGCGTCCAAAATTCGACAGCCGCCCGACGCGCGAGTGGTTTTCCGGGGGCCCGCGCCTTTGTCCCGGTGCCCTGCAAACCCCTCTCCAGCCCGCCGACCGCTGGTTTTTCGCTGGCGAATCAGGCAGATTGCGGCCTCAAGAACCCTTGGCACCGATCTTGCACAGGGACGATTGCCTTAGCAGCTTCTTGGAGAGCGCAAATGAAAAAGCAACAGGGCTTCACCCTGATCGAAATCGCCATCGTGTTGGTGATCATCGGTCTGCTTCTTGGGGGCATTCTGAAGGGCCAGGAGCTCATCACCCAGGGCAAGATCAAGAACGTCATCTCGGACATCAACGGCACGCAGGCGGCCTATTATGGCTACCAGGACCGCTATCGCCAGCTTCCCGGCGATGACAACCTGGCGACCAGCCGCTGGACCTCGGCCGCCGGCAACGGCGACAACGATGGTCGCGTGGAAGGGACGTACGCGACCGGCACGGCAACGGACGAAAGCCGCCTGTTCTGGAACCATCTGCGGCTGGCGGCGTTCATCTCCGGCACGGGCACCGAGCAGCCCCGCAACGCCGCGGGCGGCATCGTCGGCGTCCAGACCGGCGACGGCGCGGGCGCGGCGGGCCCGGGCGGCATCTCCTCGCTGATCCTGTGCACGTCGGCGCTGCCGGACAAGATCGCGATCGCGGTCGACTCGCAGCTGGACGACGGCAACCCGGCGTCCGGCCAAGTGCTGGCGGTGCTGCAAACGGGACCGGGCAACCCGACGATGTCGAGCGGCGTGACGCTCGCTTCGCCCACGTACCAGGACACCGGCTCGAACCTGTACACGCTCTGCCGCACGCTGTAAGCGCGGGCGTCACGAGCAATGGAAAGGCCAGCCGTCACGGCTGGCCTTTTTTCTTCATGATCTCGAGCACAAGACCTCGCTTCAGCCGGCTCGCGCGACCGGGCTCGGCGACGCGTCCATGTCGGCGTGACGGGCCATCCCGTCGCCTCGCCGGCGCGTCGAGACAGCGCGGCTTCACCCTGATCGAAATCGCCGTAGTCCTCGTGATCATCGGGCTGCTGCTGGGCGGCATCCTCAAGGGCCAGGAGCTGATCACCCAGGGAAAGATCAAGAACATCATCGCCGATTTCAACGGCAGCCAGGCCGCGTACTACGGATACCTGGACCGCTATCGCCAGCTGCCCGGCGACGACAATCTGGCGACCAGCCGCTGGACGTCGGCGACGGCGCCGGCGCAGCCCATCAACAGCGGCAACCGCCGCATCGACAATCGCTACAACAGCACCACGCCTGGCCACGAATCGCGGCTGTTCTGGGAGCACCTGCGCCTCGCCGCGTTCGTCTCGGGCAGCGGCACGGACCTGCCGCGCAACGCGGCCGGCGGGATATTGGGCGTGCAGACCGGCGACGGCATCGGCGGCCCCGCGCTCGGAAGCGTCTTCAGCCTGATCCTGTGCTCCACCTCGCTTCCCGCCAAGATCGCCGTCGCCGTGGATTCCCAGCTCGACGACGGCGACCCGGATACCGGCCAGGTGTTCGGCGTCTCGCAGACCGGTCCGACCCCGCCCGCGAGCTCGCCGCTGCCGCTCGTCTCCGGCGTCTACCAGGATACGGCCTCCAACCTCTACACGCTCTGCAGGCTGCTCTAGCGGATCAGCGCCGCGGCGGCGCGTTCATGCCCGCAACTACCGGTCGCGCAGGCGATTAACGATTGCGGGAACCCCGCTTGCTGTTGCATGGAAGGCCGCGCCCGTGTCGCGGCGAACGCCAACGACAAGAGCAACGCGACGCCCTCCGTGGAAGTTTCCCGTCAAGCAAGCGGCTTCACGCTGATCGAAGTCGCGATCGTCCTCGTCATCATCGGCCTCCTGCTCGGCGGCATCCTGAAAGCCCAGGAAATGATCACCCAGGGGCAGGTGCGCAGCGTCGCCACCGAATTGGAGAGCGCCGTCATCGCCCACCTCGTGTACTACGATCGCTACCGCGCGCTGCCGGGTGACGACTCCGGCGCCACCGCGCGCTGGAGCGCTGCGATCGCCTCCGGCAACGGCGACGGCCGCATCGACGGCACGTTCGCGAGCCAGATCGCAGATGTCGAGTCGCGGCTGTTCTGGGCGCACCTGCGGGCGGCGGGGCTGATCGCCGGCGGCGGACAGCGGCAGCCGACCAACGCCGTCAATGGTCTCGTCGGCGTCCAGACCGGCGACGGCGCCGGCGGCACCGTGCTCGGCGGCTACGCCTGGCTCCTGGTTTGTTCGTCCAACCTGCCGGGGAAAATCGCGGTCGCGGTCGACAGCCAGTTCGACGACGGCGACATGACCAGCGGGCTGGTGCTCGGGCAGCCGGAACTGGCGAGCCCGGCGCTGCAGTCGGGCGCGGCGAGCGGGACCTACCAGGACACGCCGAACCTGCGCTACATCGCCTGCCGAAAGATGTGAGCTGGGCGTCTCAGCCCTGCAGCAGCAGCGTCTCGGCTGCGGCCAGCCGTTCCGGCGTGCCCAGCAGCACCAGCACGTCGCCCTCCTGAACCACCGTTTCGTCCGTCGGCGCCGTCCCGCGGATGTTCCTTCGCCGCACGGCCCGCACCTCGACCGGCAGGTCCGACAGATGCAGTTCGCCCAGCGAGCGCCCCAGGGCGGCCGCTCCCGGCGGGATCAGCACGCTGTGCAGACGCGGCTGCGGCTTGTCGACGTCCTCGGCCGGCTCGTCGGTTTCGCCGTGGAAGAAGCCCCGCAGCAGGGCGTAGCGCTCCTGCCGCGCCTCGCGCAGCCGCCGCACCACCCGGTTGACCGGGACGCCGACCAGCATCAGCGCGTGGGAGCCCAGCATCAGGCTGCCTTCCATGATCTCGGCGACGACCTCCGCGGCGCCGGCGGCCTTGAGCGTGTCGAGATCGGTGTCGTCCAGCGTGCGCACCAGCACGGGCAGATCGGGGCGCTCGCTGCGCACGACGCTCAGGACCCGCAGCGCCGAAGGCGTGTTGGCGTAGCTCACCACCACCGCCTTGGCGCGCTTGAGGCCGGCAGCGATGAGCACCTCGCGGCGCGCGGCGTCGCCGTAGACGACGCTCTCGCCCGCTGCCGCCGCCTCCTTGATCCGTTGCGGATCGAGGTCGAGCGCGATCGACGGGATGCCCTCCTGCTCCAGCAGCCGCGCGAGGCTCTGGCCGCTGCGCCCATAGCCGCAGATGATGACGTGCGCCTCCTCGCTCATGGTCTGCACGGCGATGCGGTGCAGCTCGAGCGCCCGCGCCATCCACTCGCCGGCGACGAAACGCCGCGCAAGGTGCTCGCTGCGGTCGATGATGAAGGGCGCCGCCAGCATCGACAGCACCATGCCGGCGAGCAGCGACTGGATGAGCGGATCCTGCAGGACGCTGTTGCGGCTGGCGAGCTGCAGCAGAACGAACCCGAATTCGCCCGCGTGCGCCAGGTTGAGGCCGGTGCGCACCGCGACCCCCGGGTCGCTGCCGAGCACGCGCGAAAGCAAGGCGATGAGCGCTCCCTTCACCGCGACCAGGACGACGACGACGCCGAGAACCCAGTACCAGTTGGCCAGCACCGCGCGCCAGTCGAGCAGCATGCCGATGGTGATGAAGAACAGCCCGAGGAGCACGTCGCGAAACGGCTTGATGTCGTCCTCGACCTGGTAACGATATTCCGTCTCCGAGATCAGGACTCCCGCGAGGAACGCGCCCAGCGCCAGCGACAGCCCGGCCTGCTCGGTGACGTAGGACAGTCCCAGCACCACGAGCAGCACGTTGAGGACGAACAGCTCGGACGAGCGGCCCCTCGCCACCAGGTTGAACCAGGGCCGCATCAGGCGCTGGCCGAAGAAAACGATCAGCGCCAGAACCCCCGCGGCCTTCAGCACCGCGAGGCCCAGCGCGCCGGCCAGCTCGTCGGCCGGACGCGCCAGCGCCGGGATCGTGATGAGCAGAGGCACCACGGCCAGATCCTGGAAAAGCGCGGCGCCGATGATCTGTCGCCCGTGGGGCGAGTTGAGCTCCAGGCGCTCCGCCAGCATCTTGCCGAGAATGGCGGTGGAGGACATGCAAAGCACGCCGCCGATGACGAACCCGACTTGCCAGGTAGCGCCGAGCAGCACCGAGATCAGCGTCACCAGCACGATCGTGCCGATGACCTGCGCCGCGCCGAACCCGAACACCTCGCGGCGCATGGTGAGGAGCTTCGGCAGGCTGAACTCGAGACCGATGCTGAACATCAGGAAGACGACGCCGAACTCCGCCAGATACGTGGTCTCGAGCCGGGTCTCCTCGCCGAGCCAGCCCAGCGTGTGGGGACCGATGAGGATGCCGACCAGCAGATAGCCGAGCAGCGGCGGCAGCTCGAGGCGCCGGAACAGCACGACCACGCCGACGGCCGCCGCCAGCGCGATGAGGGCGATGTGCAGAAAGTCGTGCGCCATGGGAAGGTATCGGGAATGCGGCTCCATGATGCCCGACCACGCCGCGGATGAAAATCGTCGCGGCGCCGTCCTCGGGGCGTGACGGCCGAATTGCTATAATCGCGAGCCATGGCCACGCCCGACTCCGACGCCTCGCCCGAGCAGCTCGCCCATGCCCTCGCGCTCGCCCGGGACGTGCTGGAGACCGAGGCCGCGGCGGTGCAAAACCTCGTGTCCAAGCTGGGCGCGCCTTTCCTGGAAGCGATCCGCCTGATGCTCGAGTGCCGGGGCCGGGTCGTGGTCAGCGGCATCGGCAAGTCGGGCCACGTCGCCCGCAAGATCGCCTCGACGCTCGCCAGCACCGGCACGCCCGCGTTCTTCGTCCATCCGGCGGAGGCGCATCACGGCGATCTCGGCATGGTCACCCGCGACGACGTGCTGCTGGCGCTTTCCAATTCCGGCGAAAGCGAGGAGCTGCTCGGCATCGTGCCGTTGGTCAAGCGCCAGGGCGCCCGGCTGGTCGCCATCACCGGCCGTCCCGACTCGTCGCTCGCGCGCCTGGCCGACGTTCACCTCGACGCCGGCGTCGAGCGCGAGGCCTGCCCGCTCGGCCTCGCGCCCACCGCCAGCACCACCGCCGCCATGGCGCTGGGTGACGCGCTGGCGTTGGCGCTGCTCGACGCGCGCGGTTTTTCCGCAGAGGACTTCGCCCGCTCGCATCCGGGCGGCACGCTCGGGCGGCAGCTTCTCACCCGCGTCGCCGACGTCATGCGAACCGGCGCCCAGGTGCCGTCGATCCGGGAAGACGCGCTGCTCAGCGAAGCGATCCTCGAGATCTCGCGCAAGGGCATGGGC
>CAZGTK010000012.1:0-17503 GCA_964528415.1 uncultured Burkholderiales bacterium
AGGTTTTTTAGTGCCGAGTCTTCCTGGAAGGGGTCAAGAGGTCGTCCTGTTGACAGCGATCTTGTGACCCCTTCCAGGAAGACCAGGTTCCGGCAAACTTGCGAAGACTTCGTTTACAGTGTATTAAGTTAGGACAATCTCTCAATCTCTTTATCTCTTCGAAATCACCCAATCACCTACTCTCATCCCCCCTCCGCCTTGCGCGGGAAGCGGTCGGCATCGAGGGGGCGGTGTCGATCAACACCGTCAACGGCACGACGCTGGCCGCGATCGACGACGACGCGACGATCGACGCCGGCGGCAACGTCAGCGTCGAGGCGCTCGGCGACGCGGAAACCATCTCGGTGGCGGGCGGCGTGGTGGCGACCAAGGGCCAGGTCGGCATCGGCTTCTCGGTCTCGCTCAACACGCTCTCGAGCGACGTCTCGGCTTTCATCGGCAACTACGATCCGCTGATGCTGGACGCGGCGTCGGCGACGGGCAGCGTCAGCACGGGCGGCAGCCTGCGGGTGACGGCCACGTCCGACACCGAGATCGGCGCCTACTCGGGGGCGGGCGCCATCGCCACCAACAGCAGCAGCCAGACCAGCGCGCCCGACGCCGGCGCCGGCACGACGCAGAACGGCAGCAGCAGCGCGGGCGGGTCCGGCGGCGGCGGCCAGGGCAAGTTCGGCATCGCGGTTTCCGGGGACGCCTCGGTCAACGACATCGAGGCCGACACCCGCGCCTACATCGCCGACGGCGTGACCGTGGCCGACGCGGACGACGCGACGCTGACCGCCTCCAACACCCTCGCCATCAACGCGCTGGCGGGCGCCGTCACCATCTCCACGCAGCAGGAAGGCAACGGCCTGGCCGGGTCCTATGCCCAGAACACCCTGGTCGGCACCACGGCGGCGTTCATCGACGACGCCAGCCTGACGCTCCGCGGCGACCTCGGGCTCGACGCGCACGTGACCGGCGAGATCAAGACGCTGTCGGCGTCGGTGCAGGGCACCAAGGGCAAGGTGGGCGTGGCCGGGTCGGTTTCGGTGAACGAGATCACCAACGCGACGCAGGCGTACCTGGCTGGCGCCCTGATTCAGGGCGTGCGGAACGTGACCCTCATGGCACTGGACGATTCGTCGATCGGCTCGATCGCGGGAGCGATCGCCTTCGGCGGCAAGGCCGGCATCGGCCTGTCGTTCGCCTGGAACAAGCTCGACAACGACACGCAAGCCTACGTCGACACCTCCGACATCGACGCCGGCGGCGCCGTCAGCGTAAGCGCCACCACCGACAACGCCATCGACACCATCTCGGCCGCGATCGGCGCCAGCAAGGGCAACATGGCCGGCGCCGGCGCGGTCTCCATCAACACCATCACCAACGAGACGCGCGCCCACATCAGCGGCCAGCGCAACGGCGACGGCACGGACGCCGCCCTCGGCGTGCTCGTTTCCGCGGCGGACAACTCCGAGATCTTCGCCGTCGCCGGCGGGGTCGGCGCTACCAGCGGGCAGGCGGGCGTCGGGCTGTCCTTCGCCTGGAGCGATGTCGGCAACCGCGTCAGCGCCGGGCTCGGCGCCGGCGCCGACGTCGAGTCGATCGGCGGCGACATCGAGGTCAGGGCGGATTCGGCGACCGGGATCACGGCGATTTCGGCGAGCGGCGGGTTCGCCAACAAGGTGGGCGTGGCCGGCTCGATCTCGGTGGTGCAGGCGACCAACACGGTCGAGGCCACCCTCGACGGCACGTCGAGCGCCGTCGCCGAAGGCAACGTGATGGTGTCCGCCGCCGACGACGTCGACGTCTTCAGCCTCGCCGGCAACGTCGCCGGCGCGGGCACCGCCGCGATCGGCGTCGCCAATTCGACGCTGATCACCGACAACGACGTCGTCGCCGGCGTCGGCGCGGGCGCGAGCGTCACCGCGCGCGGCAAGCTCGCGTCGGACGACGTCTTCACGGGCGCGAAGGACGGCAGCGGCAACCGCTCGACCGAGGGAATCCGCGGCCTGGCCGTGACGGCGACCTCGTTCGAGGACATCCAGACGATCGCCGCCGGCGGCTCCGGCGCGGGATCGGCCGGGGTGGCCGGCTCGGCCACCGTCACGGTGCTGGACGAAACCACCCGCGCCGTGATCGGCGCCGGGGCGAGCGTGAACGCCGCCGACGACGGCGGCCCCGACCAGAGGGTCCTGGTGCGGGCGAGCGACGACACCACGCTGCTCGGCGTGGCCGGCGCGGTCGCGTTCGGCGGCAGCGCGGGCGTCGGCGCCGGCGCCGACGTGGGCGTCATCACCAAGTCCACCGACGCGGCAATCGATTCGTCGCAGGCCAGCCCGACGTCGGTGAAGGCCAACCACACGGTGTCGGTCGAGGCGGTCGGCCGCGAAGACATCACCTCGATCTCGGCGTCGCTGGCCGCGGGCGGCAGCGCAGGCGTGGCCGGATCGGCATCGGTCTACGACCTGACGCTGGGCACCGCCGCGGCGATCGGCGAGCACGCGACGGTTCACAGCGACGGCAACGTCGTGGTCAGCGCGGACGACGCGACGGAGTTCGACCTGGTGGCCGGCAACGGCGCCTTCGGCGGCACCGCCGGCGTCGGCGCCTCCGCCGGCGTCGGCGTGATCGGCAAGACGGTCAGCGCGACGATCGGCGCCAACGCCGACGTCACCGCGCTCGGCACCGCCGCCGGCGTCGTGGTGGCGGACGGCGGGTTCGGCGTGGCGTTCCAGGCCAACGCGAGCGACGAGGGCGAGGTCAGCGCGCCGAACGCGAGCCCCCAGGGCAGCGACAGCCAGGCGGTGAGCCAGCAGCGCGTCGCCACCCGCACCACCCGCTCGATCCAGGGCCTGGCGGTGACGGCGACCAACCGCGACGACGTCGAGTCGATCTCGGTCACCGGCTCGATCGGCGGCACGGCCGCCGTGACGCTGGCGGGCAACGTCAACGTCATCACGACCGACACCCGGGCCGAAATCGCCGACGGCGCCCGGATCAACCAGGCCAACGCCGGCGCCGGCGCCAACCAGTCGGTGCTGGTGGCGGCGGGCAGCGATCACTACCACATGGGCATCGCCGGCTCGGCGGCCGGCGGCGGCTCGGCCGGCATCGGCGTCGGCGTCGACGTGCTGGTCGCCTCCCACACGACGCAGGCGCTGGTGGGCGACGGCGCCGGGGTCCGCGCCCGGCGCGACGTGAGCGTCGTCGCCGACGCGACGCAGGAGGTGCTGTCGATTTCCGCCGGCCTCGGCGTCTCGGGCACGGTGGGCGTCGCCGGTTCCGGCTCGGCCATCGCCATCACCAGCACGACATCGGCTCTCACGGGGGCCGGCTCCGTGATCGACGCGGACGGCAACGTGCGCATCGCGGCGGCTGACGACACCGAGACCGACCTCATCGTCGGCACGGTCGCGGCGGGCCTCGGCGCCGCCGGCGTCGGCGGCTCGGTGGGCGTAACCACCCTGACCAAGGACACCACGGCGGCGGTGGGCGTCGGCGCGACCGTGAACGCCCGCGGCAACAACACCGGCACGATGACGGCGTACACCGGCGACAGCCTCGACGGCACCACGGAGATCAAGGGCCTGTCGGTGCAGGCGGTGTCCAGCGAAGACGTCTTCTCCGTCTCCGCGGCCGGCGCCGGCGGCTTCTACGCCGGCGTCTCCGGCGCGGTGACGGTGGCGGTGATCGATTCGGACACCACCGCGACGATCGGCGCCGACGCCGACATCAACAAGGGGGTGATGGACGGCAACGCGGCGCAGGACGTCAACGTCACCGCGAAGAACGACGTCGATCTGCAGGCCATCACCGGCTCGCTCGCGATCGGCCCGCTCGGCGCGGGCGTGGCCGGCGGGGTCGACGTCGGCACGGTCAAGAACGACACCAGTGCGTCGATCGGCGACGGCGCCGAGGTCTACGCCAGGCGCGACGTCGACGTCAACGCGCTCGCCCGCGTCGACCTCGGCTCGATCGTCGTCAGCGCGGCCGGCGGCATCGTCGGCGTCGGCGGCGCGGTCGCCGTCTACTCGGTCGGCGGCGGGCTGGACCAGGAATCGCGCGACCGCTTGAGCGACGATGGCAGCGGCGCCGACGGCTACGCCGAGGACCAGGCCCGGGACGGCAGCGTCAACAGCCTGCTCGCCGGCTCCGACGATGCGCGCATCCGACAGACCAGCGCCAAGGCGCAGACGCAGCGCGCGACGATCTCGGTCAGCGGCGACCTGACGAGCGCCACCCCGAGCGGTACGTCGGCCTTCATCGGCAACGCGACCGTCGCCGCAGGCGCCGGCGACATCGACGTCGATTCGCGCCAGGACGTCTCGGTCGACGTGCTCACCGGCGCGGTGGCCGGCGGCGTCGTCGGCCTCGGCGTCGGCGTGGGCGTGGTCAGCATCAACGGCGCCAACCAGGCGTTCATCGCGGGCGGCGCCAGCCTGAGCGCCGGCGACGACGTCCTGATCACCGCGCGCACCGACGGCGACGGCCTTGCCGACGCCTACATCGGCTCCGGCGGCGTCGTCGCCGTCGACGCGGGGGTCGCCGTCATCACCGACAATTCCGTGACGGCCGCGTTCATCGGCGGCGGCGCCAGCGTCGTCAAGGCGGACGCCGTGGACCTCGACGCGATCGACCGGCGCACGGCCCGCGCGCACGCGTTCGGCGCGAGCGTCGGCGCCGCCGCGGCGGGAGCCTCGGTGGCCACCGCCAGCGTCGGCGGCTCGGTGCAGGCCTCGGTCGGCGCCGACGCGCAGATCGGCCAGGGCGCCGACCAGGTCAACGACCTCCTGGTCACGGCGGATTCCGCGGTAACGGCGGACGCCGACACCGAGGCGGCCAAGGCGGGTCTCGGGCTCGCCGCGGGCGGCTCGGTGGCCACCGCGTCGGCCCGGCCGACGGTGACGGCGTCGATTGGCGCCGGGGCGGACGTCACCGTGCAGCAGGGCGTCAGCGTGTCGTCCATCGCCGCCACGGCGGCGACCGCGGACGCGCTCGGCGTCAACGTGAGCGGCGGCGCGTCCGCTGGCGCGTCGGTGGCGACGGCCGACGCCACCACGCACGTGCTCTCCAGCGTGGGCGCCAACGCGACACTGAACGCGGCCAGCCTCGGGGTGTCGGCGAACCAGAACGTCCCCGCCGCGGGCGCGAACGCCCGCGCCTACGCAACCGGCGCCTCCGCCGGATTGCTGGTGGGGCTCAACGCCACCGTGAGCGAGGCGAAGAACGAGAGCACCACCGAGAGCGCGATCGGCGGCGGCAGCACGCTCGACGTCACGGGTGAGACCAGCGTCTCGGCGACCACCAACACGCGGCAGCGCGCCGACGCCACCGGCCTGAGCGCCGGCATCGTCGCGCTCGGCGCCAACGTGTCTTCGGCCGACTCCGACACGCAGACGCGGGCGGCGCTGGCCGACGGTGTCCAGCTGACCGGCGGCACGCTGTCCGTTTCCGCGAGCGGCGAGGACGACAACCTGGCGAGCGCCACGGCCGGAGGCGGCGGCGTCGTGTCGGGGCTTGCCTCGCACGCCTCGACCGACAACCGCAGCGTCACTCGCGCCTCGATCGGCAGCGGCTCCGACGTGCGCCCGATCCAGGTGGACACGTTTACGCTGGCCGCGGCACACACCGCGCGCTTCAACAGCCGGGTGGACAGCACCAACGCCAGCGTGGTCGGCGCCAGCGGCGCGATGGCGCAGAACACCGTCAACGCCGACACCGCGGCGGCCATCGGCGACGGCGCCTACCTGCTGGCGGACAACCTCACCGTGCAGGCGAGCAACAGCTCGGTCAAGGACTGGCTCACGGCCAGCATCGCCTGGCTGCCGGGCGTTCCCGAGTGGAACGTGAAGTCCGGCTCCGGCGGCCTGTTCGACCTGCCGGCAGCGCGCAGCGAGACGCGCATCGCCAACAACGCGCTGGTGCGCGTGGGCGTCGGCGCCTACGTCGAGCAGACCGGCGACCCGGACGCGCCGGGCGCCTTCGCGCTCGACGCGTGGAACAGCGTCGTCGCGCGCGACAAGGTCAAGGTGGACTCCGGCGGCGCGATCGCGGTGCCGGGCGGGGAGTCGAAGATCCTGGCGGACACCAACGCCGCGGCGGTGAAGATCGGCTTCGCCGAGAACGGCTCCACCGCAGGCAACCAGGCGGAGCTTTCCAGCCTCGGTGACATCGGCGCCGGAGCGCGCGCGACGGCGGACCTGTACGCGCAGGTGGCGGTCGACACCTACGGCGTCGCCGGCGCGCCCTCGGGCGAGAGCGTCGCGCGCGTCCAGGCCGGCAACCGGGTCGATGTCGGCAACGCCAGCCTCACGGCGCTGCGCGACATCACGCTCGGCGCCGGGCAGAACACCGCGGGCCAGGAGAACGACCTGGCGGCCACCGCCCGCACCGACCTGTGGAACAACACGGCGATTCCGATCAGCACGAAGCCGGACGCCGACGCCATCATCGTCACCGACAGCCTGATCACGCTGGCCGGCGGCGCAGAGCTGGGCTCGGCCCGGCACACGCTCCTCTACGCGGTCAAGGGCGCGGCCGACACCTCCGGCGTCGGCATCGGCAAGGACATCTACCGCGAAGCGGCGGCGGAGGTGGCGAGCGCCGTCAGCAACGCTTTCGGCGGCGAGGACGTCTCGTTCGAGATCCGCGGCGGCCGCTCGATCGAGACCCAGAGCGCCCGCGTCGACGTCGACGGCACGGTCAAGGTCGGCATCAACCGCAAGCAGGAGCTGGAGATCGACTTCAACGGCACCGCCACGAAGCAGACCGGCAACATCTCGATCCTCAGCACCGGCTTCAAGGACGTGGCCCAGGACATCCTGGACCGCATCGCCGCGCTGCGGGAGCTGATCCGGCAGTACTCGGTGGACGACGCCAACGCCGACGCCTCGATCGCGGTGGCCGCGTACGAATCAGAGATCCGTTTCCTGGAGCGCAAGCTGCAGGAGCTGGGCTACGCCGCCAACGACCCGCGCGGCGGCTTCGTCGACATCCCGCAGATCAGCGAGCTGCAGGCGGCGCAGGAGGCGCTGGTCGGCATGAACGTCACCAAGAGCGGGTACAGCGCCGAGGTGACGGCGCTCACGAACGAGAACACCGGCCTTGGCAACCAGAACACCGCGCTCGCCAGCCGCAACAGCACCATCACCAATACCGAGATCCCGGCGCTGCAGGTCCAGCGCGCGGCGAAGGTGACCGAGCGCGGCAATCTCGACTCCAGCGCGAGCAACTACGCCAGCGAGTTCCAGCGGCTGACCAACGAGATCGCCGCCATCGACGGCCAGATCGCCGGCCTGCAGAACGAGCGTGCCGGCAACACGAACACGATCAACGCCAACAACCAGACGATCGCGACCAACACGACCGAGATCGACAGGCTGAACGGCCTCATCACCAGCCTGGACGGGCAGATCGTCCAGATCCAGGACGACATCGACAACAACCGCCTCAGCACGGTGGTTCAGGGCGGACCGGTGGCGCGCTTCCTCACGATCAGCGACGCCACCGCCCAGCTCGGCAACATCTACGTCAAGGGCGACCGGCTCACGGGCGGCGGCACGCTGGACGCGCCGGGCGATGCCGAGATCAAGATCACCAACAACGGCCCCAGCTTCCTGGTGCTGAACGACCTCACGATCCCGCCCGACGACGGCGGCAGGCTGTACTTCAACAGCATCGACGTCGGCAGCAACGCCGAGATCAACGCCATCAACGGCCCGTCGGGCGGCGCGGCGTTCGCGATCACGACCGCCGATGGCGCGTCGGCGGCCAAGCCGCAGATCGTCGTGACCAGCCTGTACGATCCGCTCGACCCGTTCTACAGCAGCCAGACGCCGCCGGGCATCCCGCCGCTGGGGCCCGACATCGTCCTGCAGGGCGACATCAGCAACCTGCGCGGGCTGGTCAAGGTGGACAGCGCCGCGGGCAGCATCCGCGTCGAGCAGACCGCCAGCATCCGGGCCGGCGAGGTCGAGATCAAGACGCGCAACGGCGACTTCGTGCAGAGCTACACTAACGCCTTCTCGCACGTCGCCGGCGCGCCGCTGGTGACGGTGCCGGGCGATCCCAACCTGGCTTTCCCCGGCAACATCGACCGCATCGACCGCAACCCGGAGGTGGCCGGCAAGGGCATCTTCGCCAACGGCAGCGTGCTGATCGCGGCGCGCTACCTCAACATCAACGGCATCGTGCAGAGCGGCCTGCCGGAGTGGGGCGTGCGCATTCCCGCCGGGGCGACGGTGGCGATCCCGAGCGGGGGCGCCACGGTGAGCGGCAGCTTTGCCCAGGCGCGCGCGAACTACCTCGCGAAGACGCCGGCCGAGCAGGCCCAGCCCGGCGCCGAGTACTACCAGGTCGACGGCGCGACGGTGGCCGGGCTTTCCGGCAACACGCAGGGCGCGTGGGAGCCGATCAAGGTCAGCTATAACGCCAAGGAAGACCGACTGGAGCTCTCCGGGGTGCGCGTCCAGGGCGGCTACATCGAGCTGTTCGGCCAGATCTTCAACACCAACAAGGACGGCGGCGGGCGGCTGCGCGTGATGGACGGCTACGGCCAGATCAAGGTCGACAACCAGACCGGCCTCAACATGGTGCTCAACCTGCTCGACACCGGCCGCGGCGTGCAGGGCGAGATCAACATCACCGACATCGTCGGCCAGAACGCCGACGGCACGCCGATCATCCGCACCACGCAGTTCGTGCGGGCGCCGGGCGGCTCGCGCAGCGACGTCTACAACACCACCGCCGGCCAGCGCTACGTCGTCACGGTGGGCTACGACACCGTGCGCGAGGATTTCTACCGCTACTCGCAGTCGGGCTGGTTCGACATCAAGGCCACCTACACGTCGCTGGCGCTGGACCAGTACCGCATCAACTCGATCCAGCGCAGCAACGATCCGCTGTCGCAGGGCGAGTTCCTCGACAACTGGGCGTCGGGCGTGCCCAACATCGAGAACACGCACTACTACGGCCGCTCCCAGACCAAGCAGACCTCGAGCGTGCTCACGCCGGGCCGCAGCTGGAAGGAATGCAACTGGTGGACGCTGTGCGCCAACGCCAAGTACTACCAGGAGTTCACCATCACCACCGGCTCGAAGACGGTGATCACCGACAGCGTCAAGGCGGACTACCCGATCGCCATCGACTACATCGGCTTCGACCAGGGCGCGGTCAACGTCAACTCGGTCGGCAGCGTGATCATCAACGCTCCCGTCAACAACCGCATCGGCAGCACGGCGATCGCGTCCTCCGGCGGCAGCATCACGCAGGCGGGCGACCTGCCGGTCGTTGGCGGCACCAACGTCAGCCTCGCGGCGGCGACCGGCATCGGCAGCGCGCAGCAGGCCGTTCAGGTCGACGTCGATGGCGGCCGGCTGGACGCCACCTCGGGCGCCGGCGACGTGCGCGTCACGCAGCTGGTGGGCGACCTCAGGGTCGGCACCGTCGGCGGCGCCGGCGTCGGCACGGTCGCGCTGGAGGCGGAGCGCAACCTGCTGGGCTTCAGCGCGGCGTCCCACGTGCAGGGCAGGCGCGTCGAGCTGACCTCGCGCAACGGCGGCATCGGCGTTCTGGACGCAACGACCAGCACCCCGTTCGTGGTGCGCACCGGCTACACCGCGGATTCCACCCAGTGGGCGGACTACGGCCTGATGGCCGCGGCCCGCGACAGCATCAATATCCGCAACGACGCGGACGCGGCCAGCCCGGGCACCTTCTCGGGCAACTTGCTGCTCGTGTCGGCGGACTCGGCCGCGGGCGACGTGCGCATTCAGACCAGCGGCACGGTCATCGACAACAACCCGATCTTCCGCACCGACGAGCGCACGGTCGATGAGCTGAACGACCTGTGGGACTCGATGCGCCTGCGCGGCGCGCTGGCGCAGCAGAAGGCCGACGAGACGGTCGCCACGTTCGAGAACGGCGTCACCCAGGACTACCGCACTTACTGGAATACCCGCGGCCGTCAGGCCGACGCGGGCGCCTACGACCCGGCGTTCCGGTTCGCGTTGAGCACCGCCGAGCGGCAGCAGTTCGTCAATCTCGGATGGAGCGACCAGCAGATCCAGGACTTTGCCGACACCAAGACCGCCGAGTACCACCGCCTGCACGAACGGCTCTACGGCGGCGCGCCGGGCTCGGTGCAGGGCGCGGTGCTGGCCACCTTCGACGCCGCGTTCCGGTACGACGCGACCGCGGCCGAGGAGGCGGCGATCCGCCAGGGCTCGTCGTGGTCGCAGTCGCAGCTGGAGCTGTCGGTGGCGCCGGGCCTGCTGAAGGAGATCACCGACACGGTGACCACGATCAAGGACCCCAACGCCCGCGGCCGCAGCGTCACGCTGATCGCGGGCACCGGCATCGGCTCGTTCGACGCCCCGCGTGTCGTCGACCTGTCGGACCTCGGCGCCCTCACGCGCGAAGACAAGGCTGCGCTGGCCGCCGCGGAGCGCGGCGACGCGGCGGTGGACCCGGCCGATCCGCTCAGGATCATCATCAACCAGCCGCGGCCCATCAACGTGGCGGTAGGGGATACCGGCGCGCTGGTCGCCACGACCGCGCTGGGGCGCGCGTTCATCGGCTCGGAGCAGGACCTGCGCATCGAAACGGTGTCCGCCACCGGCGAGATCCGCATCAAGACGGCCGGCTCCCTCATCAGCGCGCCGCCGGCGCCGCTCGCGCCCAACGTCATCGGCGGCAGCCTGATCCTGGAGGCGGCCGACGGCGGCATCGGCCTGCGCGCCGACCCGGCGAACGGCGTCGGCGCGGCGCCGATGAAGATCCGCCTGGCCGGCGGCTCGACGCTGATCGCGCGCGCTTCCGAGGACATCTACGTCCTCGAGGACAGCGGCGACATCGGCGTCGACACGGTGTTCTCGCGCCGCGACGTGCAGCTCGACGCGGCCGGGTCGATCCTGGACGCGTATCCGAACGACGATCTCAACATCCGCAGCCGCGCGCTCGACCTCAACGCCGGCGGCGCCATCGGCGCGGGCGCCAATTTCCTCGACGTCGGCCTCGACGCGCGCCTGCCGACGACGCCGGCGGACGATCCGACCGGCTGGTTCTCGGCGCAGGCCGGCGGCGGCATGTACGTGGCCAGCGCGGGCCACCCGCTCATCATCCGCGAGGCCGCCGCGGCGACCGAGGCGCGCTTCGTCGGCGGCGGCCTCGGCGTCACGGTGGACGGGAGCGTGAGCGCGGTGACCGGCATCGACATCGCCAGCAGCGGTCCGCCGACCGCGCCGGGGACGGTCGCGCTGACGGCCAGCGCGCTGCTCGATTCCAGCGCCGGGCCGGTGACCCTTTCCGGTGACGCGATCACGACGGCGGACGGCTCGCGGATCCGCTCCGGCACGGCGACCACGTTCGTCGGCGGCGCCGTCGGGACCGACCTGCGCGGCGCCGTCACGGCCCCGGGCGGGGTCGCCAGCGTCGTCGCCGGCGAGCTGCGGCTCGGCGGCACGTCGACCCTCTCCACCGCCGGCGGACCCATCGGCCTCACGGCCGGTTCGCTGGTGCTGGAAGGCAACACGCTGCTCGACGCCGGCACCGGCACCATCGCGCTGCTGGCCACCACCGGCTCGATCCTCGGCGAAACCGCGGGCGCGCCGGCGCTGCTCACGGGCGCCAACGTCGCCATGACATCGGCAGGCGGCGCGATCGGCGCGCCGGGCAACCGGCTGCGCGGCGACACCCGGGGCAATGTCGAGCTGCAGGCCCAGACCGGGGTCTACTACGAGGAGGCCGTCGGCGACTTCGCCTCGACCTTCGTCAACAGCACCACCGGCTCGGTGGACCTGCTGGTCCCGAACGGCGACGCCTTCATCGACTACGTCTCCGCGCCGGACGAGGTCAGAATCGTCTCCAACGGCATGATGATGGACGTCGGACTGATCGATCCCGCCGTCACCTTCCTCCAGGTTACCGGCGCCGGCGGCACGATCCGCGTCGACGAGCTGCGCGCCGGCGACCGCGTGTTCGCCTACGCCGACAACGTGTTCCTGCCGCTGGTGGTGGACATCGACCCGGCGAGCGGCCTGCGGTTCCTGGTGGCGGGGGCCAACGGCGGCATGGCCGGGCAGGCCAGCATCTTCGTGAGCGGGAGCAACGCCGTGGTGTTCGACGGCCTGCGCGCGGACCAGGCGAACGTCAGCTCGGACTCGCTGTACCTGTCGTTCTTCAACACCGAGATCGGCAGCCGCGCGAGCTTCGCCAACCGGCTCTACAACGTGCAGCTGGACAACGTGAACTTCACGCTCTACGACACCGACATGCAGCTGTGGGCGCAGGGCTTCCCGTTCTACCTGCTGTTCTTCCCGGACCCGTACTTCGCGACCGACGCGCGCATCATCAACTACCGCGACACCTTCGTGGTCAACAGCTTCAGCACCGAGAACAGCGTGGTGCGGGCGGTGCCCAAGCTGCTGGCGATCACGCAGGAGGACAAGGAGCCCGACGAGGGCGACGAGCAGGCCGCCGGCGAGGCCGAGGTGGACGTGCCGGCGCAGCCGGTCAACCTCGGCGCGGCGGCGCTCGGTCCCGGTGACACCCGCGTGACGCGATGAAGTCCGGGCGCGCCGCGTCCGGACCGGAGCGTGTCGAAACCCGCGGCGGTGCCTGCCGCCGCCGTTTTTTCGGGAGTGACATGAGAACTGCCTTCATCGCCGGCCTCTGCGCCGCCGCGCTTTCGGCGGCCGCGCAGGCGCAATCCCCCCTGAGCGTCGAGCCCGGCGCGGTGCAGCGCCGCAGCCAGGAGACGCTGGACTTCTACCGGCTCGAGCGGCAGCTGCAGCAGCCCGAGGAGCGGGGGCCGGTGATCGACAAGCCGGCGGGTCCGGGCGAACAGAAGCCGGCCGAGCCGGAGCAGCAGGTGGAGGTCAGCCGCATCGAGACCGATCCTTCCGAGGTGCTGACCCAGGAGGAGATCCGCGCCATCACGTCAGCCGTCGAGGGCAAGCGCGTCGCCATCGCCGAGCTGTTCGACGTCGTCAACCGGCTCAACAACCTCTACGCGTCCAAGGGCTGCGTCACCTGCCGCGCCTTCCTGCCGCCGCAGGACGTGAAGGAGGGGGTGGTCAAGATCCGCCTCGTCGAGGGCCGGCTCGGAAGCGTGGTGATCGAGGACAACCAGCACACCCGGGCCGAGTTCATCCGCGATCGCATCCATCTGCAAGGCGGCGAGCTGTTCAGCCTGAAACAGCTGGAGGACGATCTCGTGCGCCTGAACGGCACCAACGAGCTCAAGGCGCGCGCGCAGCTCAAGCCCGGCGAGGCCTTCGGGACGGTGGACACCGTGATCAGGGTGAGCGAGCCGCCGCTGTGGCAGGCGATCCTGTTCGCCGACAACGCGGGGCGCGACACCATCGGGGAGTACCGCGTCGGGCTCATCGTGATCAACAGCAGCCTGACCGGCAACAGCGACCCGCTGACCGTGACCCTCTACGGCGCCGAGGGCACCGACGCGGTGTCGGCGTCGTACAGCGTGCCGGTCAGCACCTACGGCACCCGCCTGACGGCGTTCTACGACTGGAGCCAGATCCAGGTGGAGAACGGCCCGTTCGCGCCGCTCGACATCAGCGGCCACGCCTGGACCGCCGGCGCCAGCCTGTCGCATCCGTTCATCGTCACGCCCGAGTCGCGGCTGTCCGGCTTCGTCGGTTACAACGCCAAGCGCTCGACCACGCAGTTCGGGCCGGCGACCATCACCGACATCGACGTCCGCTCGGTCCCCTACGGCATCGAGTTCCAGCGCGTCGACGACAGCGGCGTCCTGTTCACGCGCCAGTTCCTGACCACCGGCTTCGACGAATGGGGCGGCGACCGCAGCTTCTTCAAGTACAACGGCGATCTCACGCGCTCGTGGCTGTTCAATCGCGGCTACGTCGCGCTGCTGCGCGGCGGCTGGCAGTGGGCCGACGTGGACCTGCTGCCGCCGTCGGAGCAGTTCCAGGTCGGCGGCACCGCCACGGTGCGGGGCTACACCGAGGGCCTGCTGATCGGCGATACCGGCTGGTTTCTGAGCGCCGAATACCAGGTTCCGATCGATCCGCCGGCCGGCGCCGGGCCGGGGCCCGGCAGCTACCAGGTGCGGGGCTTCGCCTTCGTCGACGCCGGGGCGGCATACCCCTTCCGACCGGGCGGGGGCACGAACGGCCAGGACTATCTCTACAGCGTCGGCGTGGGCGCGCTGATCAATCTGCCGCTGCGGCTGGTGGCGCGCGTGGCGCTCGGCGTTCCGCTGACGCACCCGGCCGGCGACGACCAGAGCGCCAAGATCCACTTCTACGTGCAGACGTCGTTCTGACCGCTATTTCCCGGCCTTGTCCCCCCACAGCGACTGCAGGCGGCTGTCGCGGCCGCAGCCGGTGCGGTAGAAGCTGTAGCGGATCGGGTTCTTCCGGTAGTAGTCCTGGTGATAGTCCTCGGCGACGTAGAACGACTTCGCCGGGACGATCTCGGTCACGATTGGCGCGGTGAACGGCTTGCTCCTCTCGAGCTCGCGCCTGGACTGCTCGGCGAGCCGGTGCTGCTCCTCGTCGTGGTAGAAGATCGCGCTGCGGTACTGGCTGCCCGCATCGCAGAACTGCGCGTCCGGCGTGGTCGGGTCGATGGTGTGCCAGAAGTACTCGAGCAGCCGCTCGTAGCTCACCTTCTTCGGATCGTAGACGACGAGCACCGCCTCGGCATGGCCGGTGCGCCCGGCGCTCACCTGCTCGTAGGTGGGGTTCGGCGTCTTGCCGCCGATGTAGCCGGACGTCGTGGAGACGACGCCCGGCAGCTTGTCGAAATCCGCCTCCACGCACCAGAAGCAGCCGCCGGCGAACGTCGCCCGCGCAAGACCGCTTTCGGCCGCGTGCGCGAAGGGCGCGAGCGCCAGCAGCGCGATTGCCAACAGCGTTCGTTTCATGCGCGTCTCCCGTGTTCGATGGCTCAGCCGGCCGGCTCGAGGCGAACGAGCTGGCCGTCGGACGAATCCGTCAGCAGGTAGAGGTAGCCGTCCGGGCCCTGCGCCACGGCGCGGATGCGCCCGAGCTTGCCTTCCAGCATGCGCTCCTCCTGCACGAGCTTCTCGCCGTCGAAGCGCAGCCGCACCAGCATCTGGAACTTGAGCGCGCCGACGAACGCGTCGCCTTGCCATTTCGGGAACTTGTCGCCGCCGTAGAACGCCATTCCCGAGGGCGCGATCGACGGCGTCCACTGGTGCAGCGGCTGCTCCATGCCCGGCTTGGCGGTGCCCTCGCCGATCCGGGTGCCGATGACGTACTCGACGCCGTAGGTGATCACCGGCCAGCCGTAGTTGCTGCCGGCGCGGATGACGTTGACCTCGTCGCCGCCCTGCGGGCCGTGCTCGTTCACCCACAGCTCGCCGGTCTTCGGGTGCAGCGCCGCGCCCTGCACGTTGCGGTTGCCGAGCGAGTAGATTTCCGGCCGCGCGCCCATGCGGTCGACGAACGGATTGCCGGGCGGAATCGAGCCGTCGTCGCGGATGCGGACGATCTTGCCGGCGAGGTCGTCGAGCTTCTGCGCGCGGTCCTGATCGCCGCGGTCGCCGAGCGTGACGTAGAGCAGCCCCTGGCGGTCGAACACGAGCCGGCTGCCGAAATGGCGCCCGCCGCCGCTCTTGGGCTCGAGCCTGAAGATCACCTGCACGTTCTCGAGCCGGTGGCCTTCGAGCTTGCCGCGCGCGACCTCGGTGCCGTGCCCGCCCGGGCCCGGCCCGTTGTAGGACAGGTAGACGAGCCGGTTCTCGGCGAACTTCGGGTGCAGCGCGACGTCCAGCAGCCCGCCCTGCCCGCGCGCGGCGACCGGCGGCAGCCCCTCCACGGGCTTCGGGTCGAGCGAGCCGTCGGCGTTGACGATGCGCAACCGGCCCGGGCGCTCGGTGACGAGGACGCGGCCGTCGGGCAGGAACGCCATTCCCCAAGGGTGCTCGAGGCCGCCGACCACGGGAACGGCGCGGACGGCGTGCAGTTGCGTGGCGGCCGTCACCTCCGCCCGGGCGGGAAGGGCGAAGCTCGCGGAGACGATCAGCGCGACGGCGCTGGCGCGGACAAATCGGCGGGTCAAGGGCGGCTCTCCTGGTTGGATGGAACTGCCGGTTGGACCGGGTGCAGGGGTAGACTGGTTCCGTGGAATTGCTGCCGGTTTTCTACTCCGAGCGCATGGTGGCGGACGCGCAGAGCTATTCGCCCAGCGCGGCCAAGCCGCGGGCGGTGCTGGCCTCGTGGCGCGCGCTCGGGGTCCCGCTCGACGTTCGCACGCCGGCGCCCGTCACGATCGACGACCTGGCGCTGGCTCACGACCGCGCCTTCGTCGAGGGCGTGCTGGCCGGGCGCATCCCGAACGGCTTCGGCAACACGCTGCCCGAGGTCGCCGCGTCGCTGCCCTACACCACCGGGGCGCTCCTCGCCGGCGCGCGGGAGGCCATCGCGACCCGGTGCGTCGCCGTCGCGCCCGTGTCGGGATTCCACCACGCCGGCTACGATTTCGCCGGCGGGTTCTGCACCTTCAACGGCCCGGTGGTGGTGGCGCAGGTGCTGCGCCGCGACGGCCTGGCCCGGCGCGTGGGCATCCTCGACTTCGACCACCATTACGGGAACGGTACCGACGACATCATCGGCCGCCTGCGTCTCGCGCACGTCGCCCACTACTCTGCCGGCCGCGAGTACCGCCAGCGGTCCCAGGCCACGGCGTTCCTCGAGCGGATCCCGGATCTGGTCGCGGCCATGAGGGACTGCGACGTCATCGTCTACCAGGCGGGCGCCGATCCCCACGTCGACGACCCGCTGGGCGGATGGCTGACGACCGACGAGCTCGCGGAGCGGGACCGGCGCGTGTTCGTCTGGTGCCGCCAGCTCGGCGTGCCGGTGGTTTGGAACCTCGCCGGCGGCTACCAGCGTCCGCTGCGCCGGGTGCTGGAGATCCACGACAACACGCTCTCGGCGTGCGCGGCGATCTACCGGGGGCAGGACGCCTGCCGGGCGCGGCGGCCGGCTACTTGAGCTTGATCGCGAGGGCGTAGCACATGAAGCGCGGGTCGCCGCCGCGCAACTCGCCGAGATTGGAGCAGGACACGTTGATGAGCGCGTTGGCGCCGGCCGAGGCGGCAGCCTCCTGCATGCCGTGCACGGCCTCCGGCGGTGTCGCGTAGGTCGGGTAGACGAACATGGCGGGGATCGACTCGATCCAAAGCCGGCGGACCACCTCGTACTGGGCCGGGATCAGCTGGGAGTTCTGGAACACTTTGACGTCGGCCGCCTCGGCGGCGATGCCGGCGGCGGGGGTCAGGGCGGCGGCCAGCGCGGCCGCCGCGAGCGTCGATCGGGTCATGGCGTTCCCCGTGGGCAATGGTGGCTAGCGTAACTTTACCCCATTCGGCCCGCTCCTGCCGAGGCTGGCCGCGGCCGGTGTTTAAGCTTAAACTGCCGTCGTTCGCCCGCACTCCGCGGGCGCTTTGTTTTCATGGGCGGAATCATGACCGCGCGCACCACGACCCAGAACATGGCCCTCTTCTGCGACT
>CAZGTK010000013.1:0-14838 GCA_964528415.1 uncultured Burkholderiales bacterium
TCGTGCGCCTGGTCGATCGCAAGAAGGACATGATCCTGGTGTCCGGCTTCAACGTCTATCCGAACGAGGTCGAGGACGTCATCGCCATGAACGACAAGGTGCTGGAGTCGGCGGTGATCGGCATCCCCGACGCGCATTCGGGCGAGCAGGTGATCGCGGTGGTCGTGAAGAAGGATCCGTCGCTCACGGCGGAGGAGCTGATCAAGCACTGCCGGGGGCACCTGACCGGGTACAAGGTGCCGAAGCAGGTGATCTTCCGCGACGAGCCGCTGCCGAAGACCAACGTCGGCAAGGTGCTGCGCCGGCTGCTGCGCGACGAGTACGTGAAGTCGAAGGCCGCCTAGGCGGCGGCGCGGCGGCGCGCGGCCGCCGCGATCAGGTCGGCGGCCTTCTCCGCGACCATGATGACGGGGGCGTTGGTGTTGCCCCCGGGCAACGTCGGCATGACCGACGCGTCGACCACGCGCAGCCCCGCCACGCCCCTCACGCGCAGCTCGGGATCGACGACCGCGCGCGCGTCGGCTCCCATGCGGCAGGTCCCGACCGGGTGATAGATCGTCTCCGCGCGCCGGCGGATGAAGTCGCGCAGCGCATCGTCGTCCTGGAGGTCGGCTCCCGGGCGCAGCTCCCCGGCGCGAAACGGCGCGAACGGCGCCGCGTCGAGGATGCGCCGCGCGAGCTTCAGCCCCGCGAGCAGCTGCTCCAGGTCCTCCGGCTCGGCCAGGTAGTTGGGCTCGATCAGCGGGTGCGCCCGCGGGTCGGGGCTCGCCAGCTCGATCCAGCCGCGGCTCTTCGGCCGCAAGTCGCACACGTGCAGCGAGTAGCCGTGGCGCAGCATGAAGCCGACGTCGAGGCTGTGGTTCGACAGCGGCAGCGGCGTGAAGTGGAACTGCAGGTCGGGCGCCGGCAGGTCCGGCCGGCTGCGCGCGAAGCCGCCGGCCTCGGCGCCGTTGGTGGTGAGCAGCCCGCGGCGCTCGCGCACGTAGCGCACCACCTGCCGCGGCAGTTCCAGCGCGGCCCGCGGGGTGAAGCCGTAGCTCACCGGCTGGCGGCAGCGGTGCACGACCATCACGTCCAGGTGGTCCTGCAGTCCGCGGCCGACCTCGGGCGCCTCGTGGACCACCGGGATGCCGAGCCCGCGCAGCGCCTCGCCCGGGCCGACGCCCGAGAGCAGCAGGAGCTGCGGCGAGTTGATCGCGCCGCCGCTCAGGATCACCTCGCGCCCCGCGTCGACGCGCCGGCGCTCCCCGCCCTGCAGGTACTCGCCGCCGGCGGCGCGCCGCCCGTCGAGCACGATCCGCGCCGCCAGCGCGCCGGTGCGCACCGTCAGGTTGGCGCGGCCCTCGGCCGGGCGCAGGTAGGCGCGCGCGCTGCTGCAGCGCTCCCCGTCGATCTGCGTCACCTCGTAGAAGCCGCAGCCCTCCTGCTCCGCGCCGCTGAAGTCGTCGTTCACCGGCAGCCCGCAGGCCGCCGCCGCTTCGACGAAGGCGCGCGAGAGCGGATTGACCGAGCGCAGCGGCGCGACGTTGAGCGGGCCGCCAACGCCGTGCCAGCGGCTCGGCCCGCGCTCGCGGTTCTCCGCGCGGATGAAGTACGGCAGCACGTCCTCGTAGCCCCAGCCGGGGTTGCCGAGGTCGCGCCAGCGGTCGTAATCGCTCGGGTGGCCGCGCGTGTAGCACATGGCGTTGCTGGCGCTGCAGCCGCCCAACGTCTTGCCGCGCGGCCAGTACAGGCGCCGGCCGCCGAGCCGCGGCTGCGGCGCGGTGTAGTAGCGCCAGTTGAGCCGCCGGCTGCGCATCATCCAGAGGATGCCCATCGGGACACGGATCAGCGGGTTGCGGTCGGGCGGGCCCGCCTCCAGCAGGCAGACGCTGACCGCCGGATCGGCGGAGAGCCGGTTGGCCAGCACGCAGCCCGCGCTGCCGGCGCCGACGATGACGTAATCGAACGCCGGGGCGCTCATCGCAGCATCAGCCGCACGAGGCGGTCGAAGAGCTTGCCGAACGGCGGCCGCAGCCAGTCCGAGCCGCTCAAGCCGCGGCGGCGGAACACGCCCTTGGCCTTGGAGAAGGTCTCGAACCCGGCGCGGCCGTGGTAGGCGCCCATCCCGCTCGCGCCGACGCCGCCGAACGGCAGGTCCTCCTGGCCCACGTGCAGCAGGGTATCGTTCAGCGTCACGCCGCCGGCGTGGGTGGTGGTCAGCGCGCGCTCGACGCGCTCCGCGTCGCGATCGAACAGGTACATCGCGAGCGGACGCGGGCGCGCACGGACGTAGGCGAGCGCCTCGTCGAAACTGCGGTACGGGATCAGCGGCAGGATCGGCCCGAAGATCTCCTCGCGCATCAGCGCGAGGGTCTCGGGCGGATCGACCACCAGCGCCGGCGCCAGCTTGCGCGCCGCCGGGTCGAGCCGCTCGCCGGCCGGGTTGAACTGCTCGACGCGGGCGCCGGCGGCCCGCGCCTCGTCCAGGTAGCCGGCCAGGCGCCGGTACTGGCGCTCGCTGACGATGGCGGTGTAGTCGGGGTTGTCGGCGAGGCGCGGATAGCGCTGCGCCACGACCGCGCGGGCGGCCTCGACGAAGGCATCCGCCCGGCCCGCCGGCAGCAGCACGTAATCCGGCGCGACGCAGGTCTGGCCGGCGTTCACCAGCTTGCCGAACAGGATGCGCTCGACCGCGGTCTCGAGCGGGAAGTCCGGGCCGACGATGGCCGGCGACTTGCCGCCGAGCTCGAGCGTCACCGGCGTGAGGTGATCGGCCGCGGCGCGCATCACGGCCGCGCCGACCCCGGTCGATCCGGTGAAGAGGAGGTGGTCGAACGGCAGGCGCGAGAACGCCTGCGCCACCTCGACGCCGCCGGTCACCACGGCGACGTGCTCCTCGTCGAAGGCATCGCGCAGCATCGCCGCCACGGCCTCGCCGGTGCGCGGCGTGAACTCCGACATCTTGATCATGACCCGGTTGCCGGCGGCGAGCGCGCCCGCGAGCGGCCCGACGGCGAGGTAGAGGGGGTAGTTCCAGGGCACGATGATGCCGACCACGCCGAGCGGCTGGCGCCAGAGGCGGTTGGCGCCGGGCAGAAACCACAGCGAGACGCCGCGCCGCTCGGGCTTCATCCAGCGGCGCACGTGGCGACGGGCGTGGCGCGCGGCCTCCCGGCTGGGAAAGAGCTCGAGCAGGCGCGTCTCGTGCGCCGAGCGGCCGCCGAAGTCGGCGTCGATGGCGCGCTCGATCGCGCCCCCGTGCGCCTCCAGCGCGCGCTCCAGAGCGGCGAGACGCGCCTCGCGCTCGGCTGCGGCGGGGTAAGGCGCGGCGGCGAAGGCGCGCCGCTGCGCTGCCAGCCGCGCGTCGAGATCCTTGTCGTCGGAACCGGGTTCTGCCATCAGCGTCGGCGGGTCGGGTATCATGCCGCCCGTCATCGGTGCACCATATGCCTTGATGACAAGGCTAGCGGCCGGCATCAAGGTTGCACAACCTAGAAAACTATGAAATGAACGCAGCAGCCAAGGACGAGGAACACACCCGCGAGGGCGCGGCGCGGCGCCTGCGCCTGGAGCTCGACCGCAACCGGGCGCTGCGCGAGGAGCGCGCGCGGGACCGGGCGGCGGAAAAGGGCATGCAGCTGCTGCGCGAGTGGCAGGTCGAGCGGCTCAAGCGCACCCACGCCGACCTGCTGGCGAGCCCGCGCTACCACAGCGCGGCCGCGTTCTTCCTGTCGGACATCTACGGGCCCCAGGACTTCGCCAAGCGCGACGAGTCCATCGAACGCGTGTACACCTCGATGGTGACGGTGCTGCCGCCCTCGGCCCTGCACACCATCGCCCTCGCGATCGAGGTCCACGTGCTTTCCACCGAGCTCGACCGCGTGCTGTGGAAGGTGCTGACGCGCGAGCTCGGCGTGACGACCGGCATCACCGAAGAACAGTACATCGAGGGCTTCCGGCGCTGCGACAACCGCGAGGAGCGGCTGCAGCAGGTGGCGCTCATCCGCCAGGTCGGCGAGGACCTCGACGACGTGGCGCACCGGCCGATGCTGGGCCGGCTGCTCAAGCTCGCGCGGCGTCCGGCGAAGATGGCGGGCTTCGGGGAGCTGCAGGACTTCCTCGAGCGCGGCTTCGAGGCGTTTCGCAGCATGAACGGCGCCGACGAGTTTCTCGAGAAGATCGTCAGCCGCGAGAGCGCCATCATCGGGCGCATCTTCGGCGGGCAGCCGGCGCCGTTCGACCTGGGCGAAGCCGGCGGCGGCAAGCGGAACAATCGCGGCTGAAAGAGCGTCGAACCGCCGTTCGCGTGACGCAAAACGGGTCGCGCGCCCGTGCTAAGCTCGCCGACATGAACCGCCCGCTCCGCTTTGCCTTGGGTTTCCTGTTTGCCTTGCTCGCCGCGACCCCGGCCGCCCGCGCCGCGGGCGGCGACGAGGACTTCCTCGCCGCCCGCGAGGCTTTCCGCACCGGCAGCCGCGACAAGCTCGACGCGCTCGAGCCCAGGCTGCGCGGCCACGTCCTGCATCCCTACGTCGACTACTACCGGACGCGGCTCGCCATGCCGCAATCGACGCCGGCCGAGGTGCGCGCGTTCCTGACGCGCCATCGCGGATCGGTGCTGGAAGAACGCGCGCGCGCCGACTGGCTCCGAATCCTGGGCGAGAAGAGCGACTGGTCGGCGTTCCGCGAGGAGTACGCCCGCTACGAGGGCGACGCCGCCGACATCCGCTGCTACGCGCTGCAGGCGGCGGCGCTGCAGGAGGGCTACGCCGCGCTCAAGGGCGCCCGTTCGATCTGGTTCACCTCGCGCGAGATGCCGGACGCGTGCATCCCGGTTTTCGAGGCGATGGTTGCCGGCGGCGTGCTCACGCCCGACGACGTCTGGGAGCGGGTGCGCCTCGCCCTGGCGGCCGGCAAGACGTCGCTGGCGCGGGCGGTGGGCGCGTACCTGCCGGACGGCCAGGCGATCCCCGACGCGACGCTCAAGGCGGCGGCCGCCAATCCGGAGAAGCACGTGCAGGCCCGCGGCGGGAAAGCGGGCACCCGGGCCGAGCGCGAGGTGACGCTGTACGCGCTGCAGCGCCTCGCGCGGGTGAATCCGGAGCACGCGGCCGGTTTCTGGACGCGGCTGGAGCCGGCGTTTCCCGAGGACGACCGCCGCTTCATGTGGAAGCGGCTCGCGTACTACGCGGCGATTTACCACCAGTCGCAGGCACTGGACTGGTACGGCCGCGCCGGCGACCTGGCGGGCGACGACGACGCGCTGGAGTGGAAGGCCCGCGCCGCCCTGCGCCGCGAGGACTGGGGCGCCGTGCTCGCCACGATCGAGGCGATGGCGGCCGCGCAGCAGCGCGACCCCGCGTGGCGCTACTGGAAGGCGCGGGCGCTGAAGGCGCAGGGGCGCGCCGCCGAGGCGCCGCCGCTGCTGGTGGAACTCTCCCGCGAGCACCATTTCTACGGGCAGCTCGCCACCGACGCGCTCGGCAGCATCGCCACCGCGCCGGAGGTCGTCTACCAGCCCGGCGAGGCCGAGGTGGCGGCGGTCGCGCAGCTGCCCGGGGTCCAGCGGGCGGTCAGGCTGTTCGCGCTGGACCTGCGCTGGGAGGGGATCCGCGAGTGGAACTACACCGTGCGCGACTTCGACGACCGCCGCCTGCTGGCGGCGGCCGAGCTGGCGCGGCGCGAGCAGATCTGGGACCGGGCCATCCACACGGCCGAGCGCACGCGCGAGCTGCACGACTTCCGCCTGCGCTACCTGGCGCCGTATCGCGAGCAGCTGGAGGCGGCCTCGCGCGACGTCGGGCTCGACGAGTCGTGGGTCTACGGCCTCATCCGGCAGGAGAGCCGGTTCATCGTCGACGCGCGCTCCAGCGCCGGGGCGAGCGGCCTGATGCAGCTGATGCCCGCCACCGCCCGCTGGGTGGCGAAGAAGATGGGCATGACCTCGTACCGCAGCTCGATGGTGACGGAAGTCGACACCAACATCGCGCTCGGCACGTTCTACCTGAAGCACGTCTACGACAAGCTGGACGGCAGCCCGGTGCTGGCCTCGGCCGCGTACAACGCGGGTCCCCGGCGCGCCCAGCGCTGGCGCGACCGGCAGCCGCTCGAAGGCGCGATCTACGCCGAGACGATCCCGTTCAGCGAGACCCGCGATTACGTGAAAAAGGTCATGAGCAACGCCGAGTATTACGCCGGCATCCTCGGCCGGCCGTGGGGCTCCCTGTCGCGGCGCCTCGGCACGGTGCCGGCGAAACCCGGCGACGAGAAGATCGAGCGCGACGAGCCCTAGGCGCGCGCGGCCCGGCGTCACGGCGGGCGCTGGGTTAAAATTCCACGGTCTTCGCGCCATGCGCGGCGTCGGCGGAAACCGGCGCGGCGTCACCAACCGAGAGCGTCATGAAGCTGGAATCGGTCTGCATCATCGGCGGCAGCGGCTTCGTCGGCCGTCACATCGTGCACCTGCTGGCGCGCGAGAGCGTGCGCGTGCGCATTCCGACCCGCCACCGCGAGAGCGTCAAGGAGGAGCTGATCCTGCTGCCCACCGTGGACGTGCTGGACGCGGACGTCCACGACGACGCCGAGCTGGACCGGCTGGTGGCCGGCCGCGACGCGGTGATCAACCTGGTCGGCATTCTCCACGCCGGCAGGGGCGCGAGCTTCCGCGACGTCCACACCGAGCTGCCGCGGCGCGTGGTGGAGGCCTGCCGCAGGAACGGCGTGCGTCGCTACGTGCACATGAGCGCGCTGCACGCGAGCCCCGACGGGCCCAGCGAGTACCTGCGCAGCAAGGGCGAGGCCGAGAAGCTCGTCAGGGCGAGCGACCTCGACTGGACGATCTTCCGGCCGTCGGTGATCTTCGGCCGGGGCGACAGCTTCCTCAACATGTTCGCCGCCACGCTCCGGCTCGCGCCGTTCCTGCCGCTGGCGTGCCCCGACGCGCGCTTCCAGCCGGTCTGGGTCGAGGACGTGGCCGCCGCGTTCACCCGCTGCCTGACCGACGCGCGAACCTTCGGCCAGGCCTACGACCTCTGCGGCCCGAAGGTCTACACGCTGCGCGAGCTGGTGCGCTACGTCGGCCACGTCATCGGCAAGCAGCGGCCGGTCATCGGCCTCAACGACCGCCTGTCCTACCTGCAGGCGCGCATGATGGAGCTTTCGCCGGTGAAGGTGATGACGCGCGACAACTACTACTCGATGAAGATCGACAGCGTCTGCCATTGCGACTTCCCCGCGGTGTTCGGCATCGAGCCGACCGCGCTGGAGGCGGTGGCGCCCGAGTACCTCGCCGGCCAGACGCCGCGCTCGCGCTACAGGGAGTTCCGCGACCGCGCCGGGCGCTGAGGCGCCGGTTCTCGCGGACAGCAGGGCGGCTCGTTCCGTGAAGGTTTATCGAGTCGGCGGCTCCGTCAGGGACGAACTGCTGGGCCTGCCCGTCAAGGACCACGACTACGTGGTCGTCGGCGGCACGCCGGAGGAGATGGAGGCGCTCGGCTACCGGCCGGTGGGCAAGGACTTTCCCGTCTTCCTGCATCCCGAGACCAAGGAGGAATACGCGCTCGCCCGCACCGAGCGCAAGGTCGCGCGCGGCTACAAGGGCTTCGAGGTCTACGCCTCCAGGGAAGTCACGCTGCAGGAGGACCTGGTCCGGCGCGACCTCACCATCAACGCCATCGCCCAGGACGAGGACGGCAAGGTCATCGACCCGTTCGGCGGCGTCGAGGACCTCGAGCGCGGCATCCTGCGCCACGTCGGTCCCGCCTTCGTCGAGGACCCGGTGCGCATCCTGCGCGTGGCGCGCTTCGCCGCGCGCTTCGGCTTCCAGGTGGCGCCGGAGACCATGGCGCTGATGCGCGAGATGGTGCACACCGGGGAGGTGGAGCACCTGGTCGCCGAGCGCGTGTGGCAGGAGCTTTCCCGCGGGCTCATGGAGGACAAGCCCTCGCGCATGTTCTACGTGCTGCGCGAGTGCGGCGCGCTGGCCCGCGTGCTGCCCGAGATCGACGCGCTGTTCGGGGTGCCGCAGCCGCCCGAGCACCACCCCGAGGTCGACACCGGCCTGCACACCATGATGGTGATCGACTACTGCGCGCGCGAGGGCCATCCGCTGCCGGTGCGCTTCGCCGCGCTCACGCACGACCTCGGCAAGGCGGCGACGCCGAAGGAAGACTGGCCGAAGCACCACGGCCACGAGCGCATGAGCGTCGAGCTGGTGGAGGGCCTGGCCGAGCGCGTGCGCGCCCCCACCGAGTGCCGCGACCTCGCGCGCATCGCGGCGCGCTATCACGGCGACGTGCACCGCGCGCTCGAGCTGCGGCCGGCGACGGTGCTGGACTTGCTGCACGGCACCGACGCGTTGCGCCGCCCCGAGCGCTTCCGCCAGTTTCTCGACGCCTGCGCCGCCGACTACCACGGCCGGCCAGGCTATGCCGAGCGGCCCTACCCGCCGCGGGAGCGGCTGCTGGCGGCGCTGGAGGCGGCGGCGTCGGTGGACGCGGGCGCGCTGGCGCAGGGCGTGGCGGACGCCGGCGCCATCGCCGAGCGCGTGCGCCAGGCGCGCATCGCGGCGATCAGGGCGCGCTTCGGCGCCGACGGCTCAGGTGAGCCAGAGCATGAGTAGCGTGAGCAGCAGCGAGAGCACCACGGTCGACGCGATCGGGAAGTAGTAGCGCTCGCGCCCGCGCTTGACCTCGAGGTCGCCGGGGAGCCGGCCGAGCCCGAACCGGCGCAGCAGCGGCTGCGCGAAGCCGAGCACGACGAGCAGGACGATCAGGGTCAGGAACCATTTGAGCATGGCGGTCGGCGGCGGACGCGTCGCGGGCAAGCCCGCATCGTAAGCGATTTCCATGGAGCTTTCAGCGTTTGACCTGGTTCGGCTCGGCGGCGCGTCGCTGGTGGGCGGCCTGTTCGGCGCCATCGCCCAGCGCTCGCGTTTCTGCCTGCTGGCGGCGGTCGCGAACGCGCGGCTGTTCGGCGACCTCCGGCAGATCGGCGCGTTCCTCGCTGCGGTCGGCGTCGGCGTCGGGCTGACCCAGGCCCTCGAACTCGGCGGGTTCGTCGACGTCGCCGCGTCGGGCTACCGCGCCGCCCCGCTCGACTGGGCCGGGGCGATCCTGGGCGGCGTCGTGTTCGGCGTCGGGACGGCGTTGGCGGGCGGGTGCGCCGGGCGCACGCTGGTCGGCGCTGCCGAAGGCAACGGCGGCTACGCCATCGCGCTGGCAGCCTTCGCCCTCGGCGCCTGGCTCGCGGCCTACGGCGCGCTCGAGCCGGCGCGGATCGCGTTGTCGCGGGCGACGGCCGCCGCGCTCGCCGGCGGCGACGCCGGCCTGCCGGCGATGCTGGGCATCGGAAGTGCGCCGGTCGCCGTGGCGGTGGCGATTCCGGCGTTGGCGGCCGCGATCGCCATCGCGCGGCGAACCGACGCCTTCGCGCTTGCGTGGGCGGGCGCGGCGATCGGCGCGGTGGCCGCGCTGGGCTGGCTGGCCAGCGCGGCGGGCGACGAATTCGGCTCCGCCCGCCCGGACTCGCTGAGCTTTTCGGGGGGGCTGGCGCGCATCGTTCTTCTTGCCGGCGGCGCCCGGCTCGGGAGCGGCCAGTTCGGCGTCGCGATCGTGATCGGGACCCTGGCGGGCGCCGCGGCGAGCGCGGCGCTTTCGCGAAGCTGGCGCTGGGTGACGCCGACCGCGGGGCAGGGCCTGCGGTCCGCCGCCGGCGGCGCGCTGATGGGCATCGGCGCGGCATTTGCCGGCGGCTGCAACGTGGGCCATGGGATCACGGGCCTGTCCGCGTTGTCGCTCAAGTCGGCGCTCGTCGTCATGGCCATCGGGATGGGAATTCTGGTTACGATCGGCTGGTTCGAGCGACGCGCGCGGTGAAACGGCCATCGAGTGACGGCCGCTTGCCGCGCCGGCCGCTCGGCGGCGCCGCGCCCTGCGCTTGGCGCAGGGCGGCCGCCGACTCGTGGGCCCGGCGGCGCCGCTGGCGGAATCCGCGCGTGGCGTCGTCGCGAACGCCGCGGGAATTCTCGCTGCGCTGCGCGGTCCCGGGCGATGGGCCGGCGGTCGAGGCGGCGCGCCATTATCGCAACAACAAGAAGGAGCATCGATGATCGACCTCTACACCTGGAGCACGCCGAACGGCCGCAAGGCTTCCATCATGCTCGAGGAGGTGGGGCTGCCCTACGCCGTTCACCCGATCGACATCGGCAAGGGTCAGCAGCATGAGCCCGAGTTCGTCGCGATCAACCCGAACGCCAAGATCCCCGCCATCGTCGATTCCGAGGGGCCGGACGGCGGGCCGATCACCGTGTTCGAGTCCGGCGCGATCCTGATCTACCTCGCCGAGAAGACGGGCAGGCTGCTGCCCGCCGCGCCGCGCAGCCGCTACGAGACGCTGGAGTGGCTGATGTTCCAGATGGGCGGCGTCGGGCCGTTCTTCGGCCAGGCGCACCACTTCCTGCGCTTCGCCCCCGAGAAAGTGCCGTACGCGATCGAGCGCTACACGAAGGAGACGCGCCGCCTCTACGGCGTGCTGAACGCGCGACTGGGCGAGGCGCCCTACCTCGCCGCGGGCGAGTACACGATCGCCGACATTGCCACCTACCCGTGGGTCGCGCGCCACGAGTGGCAGCAGGTGAGCCTCACCGAGTTTCCCAACGTGCAGCGCTGGTTCGACGAGCTCGGCCGGCGGCCGGCGGTGCAGAAGGGGATGAAGGTGCCGGCGTAGCCGGCGTCAGTTGCGCGGCAGCAGGTAGAGCGTCTCGCCGCGGCGCTGCATCTCGACGCGGTTCAGGAACGAGCTGCCGAGCAGAACGAAGCCCAGCGCCTGGTTGGGCGTGACCACGGCCTCGACGTTGGACACCACGAGGCTGCCCACTCGCACCGAGGGCAGGTTCACGCTCCACCCCATGACGTCGCCGCCGGCCGTGCGCAGCGGCACCTGGCGTCCGTTGCGGTACGAAAGGCCCAGCTGGTCGGCCTCGCGCACGCCGAGCGAAACGACGGATGCGCCCGTGTCGACGAGCGCCCTGACCGGCAGGCCGTTGACGAACGCCGTGGCGAAGAAGTGACCCTGCGCATCGGCGATCAACGCGACCGCGACGACGTTGCTTTGGCCCAGCGCCAGGGTCTGCTGCTGGCCGTCGATTTCCAGCACGGCGCGATCGCCCGCGGCGGAGAGCAGCCGCACCCCTTCGGGGGATGCCTGTCCGGTCCGCAGCGACCGCACCTCAGTGCCGTTGACGATGAGTTCCACCCGACCCGGCCCGAGGCCGATCACTTGGACCGTCGTGGCGCCGGCGGCCGGCGCGTGCGCGATCGCCAAAAGGAGCGCGACACCGAGGAAGCGGACGCGGGCGTTTGCGATCGTCATGACGCCGCATTCTAGGCCGCGGCCGGCGCCGGGCGCAAAACGACGACAGCCGGCCACGGCCGGCTGTCCGGTGTGCGCGAGACGCGGCGCGGTCAGCTCTTGGGTTCCGCCGGCGCGGCGCCCTTGTCCTTCTTCGCCTTTTTCTCGCCTTTCTCTTTCTTGGCTTTTTTCTCTCCCTGCGCGCCCTCTTTCTTGGCCTTCTTCTCCTGCTTCTGGGTCTGGTCGGCCTTGTGCTCCTGCTTGCGTTCCTGCTTCTGCTCCATCGTCTGCGCGCGCTGCTGCTCCTGCTGCTGCACCGGCGCGGCGGGCGTGGCCGGCGTCGCCGGCGTGGCCTGGGCCAGCGCGAAGCCGGGCGCCATGGCGAGGGCGACGGCGGCAGCGATACGACGAATCGTCAACATGGGTGTTTCTCCTTTGGCGTGTCATCCGCGCCGAATGCGCGTGCGGCAACCAACGCGCCGGCGCCAACGGCGTTGACGGGTCCGCCGGAAAAGAAAAAGCCCCCCGCGGTTTCCCGCGGAGGGCCTTGCCGTGTTGCTGGCGTCAGGTCGCTGTTACGCGGCCTTCTTCTTGGCGCCGGCCGCCTTGGCGGTGAGCGAGGTCACGTTGGCCTCGGTCATCTCGGCGACCTGCTTGGCGGCCTTCGACATCGTGTCGTAGGCCGAGGACGAAGCGGCAACCGCCTGCTTCATCGCGGCGACGACGGCGTCGGCGCCCGCGCCGGCCGGCGCGCTCTTGGCGGCCTGCTCCAGGGTCGCGATCGTCTCCTGGTTCAACTCGGCGGTGCGCTCCTCGATCAGCTTGACGAGGTCGGCCTGGGTCTTGACCGCGACTTCGTAAGCGTTGCGCGCGAACGCGGCGGCCTTCTCGGCCTGCGGCTCGATCGCGAAGCCGGGCACCGTCAGCAGTTCCTTGGCGTCCTTCACTTCGGTCAGCGCCTTCGCGGTGCGGGCGCTGTCGGCCACCATGGCCTTCGCGGCGGCCAGTTGCAGTTCCATCAGGCGCTCGGCACCGCCGAGGGCGATGTTGGCGGCCTGGATGGCGGTTTCGAGGTTGGCGCGATTGTACGCGGCCACTTTTTCAGCAACGTTCACCATGATCAACTCCTTCAAAAACAATCGACAATCGGTTCAGGGGTTTGGGCATCGCGCGTTTTGTTGCGCTGCACAATCCCATTGTACGGGCGCCCGGGGCAATGTCAAGGAAAATTTTGTGCGCCGCACCAAAAACGCCGGGCAGCACTACGAAAAACCTGAAAAATCAGTGAATGTTAGTGCTTACTCATGATCCGCGGGCGTGGTCAGGACCGCGGCGCCCTGCAACCGGCCCTCCCGCAGCCGGGCGAGCGCTTCGTTGGCCTGCGCCAGCGGCATCGGCAGCGTTTCCGTGCGCACCGGCACCTTCGGCGCCAGCGCCAGGAATTCCTCGCCGTCGCGGCGCGTGAGATTGGCCACCGACTGGATGCGGCGCTCGCCCCACAGGATCGCGTAGGGGAACGACGGAATGTCGCTCATGTGGATGCCGCCGCAGACGACGATGCCGCCCTTGTCGAGCGCGCGCAGCGCGGCCGGCACCAGCGCGCCCACCGGCGCGAACACGATGGCCGCGTCCAGCGGCTCGGGCGGCTGCTCGCCCGAGTCGCCGGCCCACGCCGCTCCCAGCGCGAGCGCGAAGCGTTTGGCCGCGTCGTCGCCCGGGCGGGTGAACGCGTAGACTTCGCGGCCCTGCCAGCGCGCCACCTGCGCCACGATGTGGGCCGCCGCCCCGAAGCCGTAGATGCCGAGCCGGCGCGCGTCGCCGGCCATGCCGAGCGAGCGGTAGCCGATCAGCCCGGCGCACAGCAGCGGCGCCGCCGCGACGTCGGTGTAGTCGCCGTGAATCGCAAAGCAGAAGCGCTCGTCGGCCAGGGCGTACTCCGCGTAGCCGCCGTCGATCTGGTAGCCGGTGAAGCGCGCTTCGGGACAGAGATTCTCGCGCCCGGACCGGCAGTAGCGGCACTCGCCGCAGGTGTGTCCGAGCCACGGCACGCCGACGCGGTCGCCCTCGCGGAAGCGCTCGACGCCGCGGCCCACGGCCGCCACGCGGCCGACGATCTCGTGGCCGGGGACGATCGGCAGCTTGGGCTCGGTCAGGTCGCCGTCGACGACGTGGAGGTCGGTGCGGCAGACGCCGCACGCGTGCACCCGCACCAGCACCTGGCCGGGCCCGGGTTCCGGCACCGGCAGATCGACGGCCTCGAGCGGCTCGCCCGGGCGGTTCAGGCGCATCGCGCGCACGGTGGCTCCACGCGAAGGACGGGCATCGGCACGATCCTACCCGGGATGCCGGGCCGGGGGTACCGGCGCGGCACGCGCGATGCGCCGCGGGCGGGCCCGCACGCGGCCGCCGCGCGTCAGGGCTTGCGGCTGTGGCGCGTGAGAAACGACAGGATGCTGTCGGTGTCCAGCGAGATGCGGTTCTTCGGCGCGTTGACGCCGCCGACGATGACCCCGTGCCACGCCAGGTGGCGCTTCATGCGGTCGACCACGGTCGGCCACTCCCTGGCGGTGAAGCGCTTCGGATCGGGCGGCTCGTGGCACTGCGAGCACGCGTACTCGAACGCCTGGCCTTCCGGCGTGGCGAGATCCGGATACTGGCGCGGATCAATGGCGGTCTGCCCGTAGCGCTTGAGGTAAGCGAGCAGTACCTGCTTCTCCTCGGCGGAGGGCGACTGCACGCCGGCCATCATGTCCTTCATCAGGTCGCCCATGTTGCCCTTGCCTTCCATGCGCCAGACCATGCGGTCGAAGATGCGCGGCCAATTGGCGGCGGTGTGCATGGCCGGGCTCGGCAGGTGGTGGCACTGCACGCAGTACTTGCCCAGCAGGCGGGCGCCGTCGGTGTTAGGCTCCGGCAGCGTCGACGGGTTCGGACCGGGGGGCAGGATTCGCCGCAGCATCTGGCCGTGCACGCTTTCGTCCCAGCGCTGCGAGTACTCGCGCTCGATCGGGCTGACCGGCGTCGTCTGCGCCTTGGGCGGCGGCAGATCGCTCGCCGCGCGCGCGGGCAGCGCGAGCGCGAACGCGGCGGCGAGCGCCGGAGCGAGGATTCGAGCGAGAGGACGCGTCAGGATGAGGCGCATGACGAAGAAAAGTTAGCACACATCCCGAGGCGGTTTCGAGTGCGCACGCGGGCGGGGGACGTTGCCTCGGCGTGGCCGTCCTTGCGGCAGGCGCCCGCGTCCCGCGGCTCGATCGCGGCAAACCTCAGGTGGTTTCGTCGCAATCGCGTCTAATGTCCTGATCTCCCGAGTCCGCGCGCTGAAGTTAACTTTCTGATTCACAACAATTAACATCTCGACGACGCAAATCCTGCCGAATTGGTAGATTTGTCAGCGTCCGTGATCTAGATTTTGGGTTTTCGCGAACGCGCTCCCCGCGCCTGCCGGAGCCGAGCGCCGCGAGTGCCGCAACGAGAGATCACGACATGCCCCGATCCCGCATCGCC
>CAZGTK010000013.1:14848-17276 GCA_964528415.1 uncultured Burkholderiales bacterium
CCTGTCGGCGCGGCCGTCGGCGACCAGGTGGTGTGGGAACTCAGCGCTCCGCTCGACGGCGCGCCGGCTGCCAGCATCGGCAGCGTGCTCCTGAGCGAGGGCGCGAACTACGTCGAGTTCACGCTCACGGCGGCGTGGTCGGAGGCCGTCTTCGGGACCTCCGCGTTCATCAGCCGGCTCGAGTTCGTCTACCAGCCCGTCCCGAGCCCGAGCTTCATCGACGTCGACGGCGTGGTGCCGACGTTTTCCCTGAACCCGCCCACCAACGCGAGCTACACGTTCGCGTTGCTCGCCGCGTTCCCGACGTCGAGCGCGCCGGCGAGCAACCGGTTGGGCAACGGCGATTTCTCGGTCTGGCGGGTGCTCGGCACGACCCTCTCGACGTTCAGCCAGCCGGCGCTCCCGAGCGACGCGGGGAAGCCGCCCGCGTTCGCCCTGGCGCAGCTGCAAGGGGCGCTGAACGACGCGTCGTACAAGTACGTGGCGCCGGTGCCCGAGCCGGGCACCTGGCTGATGATGCTGGCGGGTCTCGCCGGCATCGCCGGCGTCGCGCGCCGACGGCTGCGCTGACTCGACCCTCGCGAAGCGTGCGGGTCGCCGCGCTCAGCGGCGGCGACGCGTCACGCGCGCGGCGAGCAGCGCGAGCCCCGCGGCGATGAGCGCCAGCGTGGAAGGCTCCGGGATCGGCGGCGGGCCGGAGCGGAACGTCAGATCGTCCACGACCCATTGCGCGTCCGCGACCGAGCTGTGGATCGCCAGCTGGTCGATGCCCTTCCAGTCGAGCCGCGAAACGAACGAGCCCCCGCGCGCGACACCGAACGACGTCGTGAACAGCGTCGTGCCGGCGAGGCGGCCGTCGAGCGTGAGCGTCTGCGGCCCGAAACCGCCCGTCCACGCGGCCTGGACGAAATCGAAGGTCTCGAACCGGGGTTTCGGGATCAGCGTGATATAGGCCATGCCGCTGGCGCCGACGCTGACCGAATTGAACGCCGTGGTGGTTCCGGACGTCGCGCCGGTCACGAACCCGGTGGGGTCGCCGGGCGGATTGAGGACGCCCTCGAACCGGGTCCAGTCCACCGCTGCGATCGACTCCCCGTCCATGCCCGGCGGCGGCGACCAGCGAAATCCGCCGAAACCCGCCGGGATGCCGCTGCCGTCGGCCGGCGAGCTTCCATAGCCGTCCGGAATCGAGCTGCCGTCTCCGGGCAGAGTCTCGAAGGTAATCACCGACAGCGACGCAGCCGGCTGCGCCACGGCCAACATGGCCGCGGCGAGCAGCCACAGGCGAATCGACCGGCGCGTGTCGCGGTCGCCTCTCGCCAGCGGCGCCGACAATCGTGAGCGAGTGCTCACCTGAGTACCTCGGAATCCCCCATGCGTCCCCGTCTATGCGGAAGATCAACGCGTTATGCCTGCCGGTCGCCCGGCCCGTCGTGCCGGCCCGGACCGGAACCGGTACGCCGAACCGGTTGCCGGGACGGACCGCGCAACCGTCCATCGGGGACGGTCCACGCGGTGCGCCAATTGCCGAAGCAAGGATCTAGCCTATTGAAACCTCGATAAAAATTTGACGACGCGTTTACGAAGCTTAACGTTTCACCGGATCAAGAACCTACCGGAATGGTAGATTTTTCTGCGCGACTGATCTAGATTGATCTCGTGACCCTTGGCGAACCCGGGGGACACGTTCCCATCGGGCCAGCTTGGGGTACCTGAGGCGAGCACCGGCATCAGGTCGGGCCTGAAAAGAAGACAGCCGCTGAAAAGGCCACACCCGTCGCGAGGCGGGGCCGGAAAGCCACGGGTCTTCCCCCGCGAAGACAGCCGGGCTGCCAGCGATACAACATTTCACGCTGGGGGTCCCGATTCATGTCTGGCAAGTGTGCCGCGGCTGCGGTCACCGCCCTTTTGACCTGCTCCCTGTTTTTCGCCTCCGCGCACGCCGCTCCGGGCGACACCGCGACGTGGGGCTTCACGCTCGAGGACCCTTTCTTCCCGGGCAACCTCGGCACCTCCATCGGTACCGCCACGCTGACCGAGACTGCGTCCGGCGTAAACTTCGACTTCCTTTTCGACTTGCCTGGCGTCGCCAACGCGTTCGTGAACCAGCTGCTGTTCACCTATACCGGCCCCGCGCTCAGCGCCGGCAGCTTCAGCCAGCTTGCCGGCAGCACCACCATTGCGGCATTCGATCTCGGCGGCGGCAGCCACGCCGGCTACTCGTTCCCGCTGCGGCTGGATTTTCCCAACGGCAACAACAGCGACCGCTTCCTGACTGGCGAACACGCGATCTGGAGCGTCGCTGGCGCCACGTTGGCCAGCTTCGCGTCGGGCGTCTCGAGCAGCAATGTCATGCGACTGACCGCGTTTTCTCTCGTCGACGTCAACGGTTCCACCAACTGGTATGCAGCACCGATCCCCGAGCCGG
>CAZGTK010000014.1:0-17196 GCA_964528415.1 uncultured Burkholderiales bacterium
AGCTGAACGGCTGCCTGAACTGCGGCATCTGCACCGCCACCTGCCCCTCGGCCCAGTTCTACGACTACAGCCCGCGCGAGATCGTGCAGCTGCTGTGGACCGAGAACGTCGAGCAGATTTACGACGCGATGCAGGAGAAGATCTGGGCCTGCGCCCAGTGCATGACCTGCGCGGCCCGGTGCCCCTTCAAGAATTCCCCCGGCGGCCTGGTCGCGATCATGCGCGAGGTCGCGATCAAGCACGGTATGCAATCGGCGAAGGACGTGCTCCGTCCGTTCGGCCGCGTCATGCTGAAGCTCATCACCACCGGCAACCAGCTCTCGCCGGACATGATCCAGCCGGACCATTTCCCCGACTGGGGTCCGAACATCCAGAAGGTGGAAGGGGACCTCAAGGTGCTGCGCAAGGCGATCCCGATGAAGACGCTGCAGACCACCGACACCGCCTGGGAAGTCTCACTGAAGACCTCGATCGAGATGTACACGATCTGGGAGATGACCGGCGTGCTGAAGTCCCTCGAAGCAATGGACGAGAACCTCTACGACGTGATCGAGGACTTCATCGACGAGAAGCGCGAGGAATACGAAGAGTGGCTCGAGGAGCAGGAAGAAAACGACGACTGAGCCGTGACGGCTGACGGACCAATCGGACAACATCCAGGAGGCGACGCATGAGCAACGACCAGTTCTCCCTTCCCAGCGACGGCAGCGGCATCGCGGGCCACGGCTCATTCTTCCAGCCCACCAGCCTTTCGCGCGACGAGGCGGAGAAGGCGACCGAGTGGGTGCGCAAGCACGTCGACCGCCGCACCATCGACCTCGGCGAGCGCATGGACGACGTGCGCGAGCACATGTGGGAGCTGGAGAAGGACGGCGAGATCATCGTCCACCGGATCACCGAGGCTCACAAGCCGATCGAGGTGCAGACGCTGTTCGGCTGGACCAAGCGCGTGCCGACCACCCAGCTGTGGCACCACAAGTCGTGCGGCCAGTGCGGCAACATTCCCGGCTACCCGACCGCGCTGCTGTGGACGATGAACAAGTTCGGCTACGTGCCGGGCCAGGACTACCTCGACGAAACCGACCAGACCTCGTGCACGGCATGGAACTACCACGGCTCCGGCATCGGCAACGTCGAATCGCTGGCGGCGGTGTTCCTGCGCAACTTCCAAAAGGCCTACGTCTCCGGCAAGCAGCACGGCCACGACATCGGCCACTTCTACCCTCTGGTCCATTGCGGCACCTCGTTCGGCAACTACAAGGAGATCCGCAAGTACCTGATCGAGTCGTCCGAGCTGCGCGAGCGCGTGAAGAAGATTCTCGGCAAGCTGGGCCGCCTCGTGGACGGCAAGCTGGTGATCCCGGAGGAAATCATCCACTACTCCGAGTGGGTGCACGTGATGCGCAATCGCATCGCCTCCGAGCTGCAGACCATCGACGTTTCGAACATCCGCACCACCGTCCATACCGCGTGCCATTACTACAAGATGGTGCACGAGGACGCGATCTACGACGGCGGCGTGCTCGGCGGCAACCGCACCGCGGTCGGCACCTCCGTGGCGCAGGCGCTGGGCGCTCAGGTGATCGACTACTCCACCTGGTACGACTGCTGCGGTTTCGGGTTCCGCCACATCATCTCCGAGCGGGAGTTCACCCGCTCGTTCACGATCGACCGCAAGATCAAGGTCGCGCGCGAAGAGGCGCAGGCCGACGTGATGCTCGGCATCGACACTGGCTGCATCACGACGATGGACAAGAACCAGTGGATCGGCAAGGCGCACCAGAAGAACTACTCGCTGCCGATCATGGCCGACATCCAGTTCGCGGCGCTCGCTTGCGGCGCCGATCCGTTCAAGATCGTGCAGCTGCAGTGGCACGCGAGCCCGTGCGAGGAACTGGTCGAGAAGATGGGCATCTCCTGGACCGAGGCGAAAAAGAACTTCGAGGCTTACCTGCAGGAGGTCAAGGCGGGCAAGATCGAGTACCTGTACAACCCCGAGCTTGCCATGGGAGGTAAGGCGGCATGAGTTTCGATTCCGTGTTGGTCGTGGGCGGTGGCCCCACCGGTCTGTCGGCTGCGGCGGGCGTCGCATCGGTCGGCCGCAAAGTCACCCTGGTGGAGAAGGAGGACGTCCTCGGGGGTGCGCCGATCCTTTCCGGCTATGCCAAGCTGGTTCCCTCCGGCGAGTGGGCGAAGGACGCCATCGGCCGCATGGTCAAGCGCGTGCAGGACGACGGCTCGATCGCCGTGCACACCGGCGCCAAGGTGACCAAGGTCGAAGGCGAGGCAGGCCGCTTCACCGCCACGCTTTCCAATGGCAAGACCGTGGAGGCGGGCGCGATCATCCTGGGCACCGGTTTCACCCACTTCGACTCGATCAACAAGCCCGAGTGGGGCTTTGGCACGTTCGAGGACGTGGTGACGACGACCCAGGTCGAGCAGATGGTGGCGGCGGGCAAGATCGCCTGCCCGTCGGACGGGCGCGTGCCGGAGCGGGTCGCGATCCTGCTGTGCGTGGGCTCGCGCGACCGCCAGATCGGGCGCGAGTGGTGCTCCAAGATCTGCTGCACGGTTTCCGCCAACCTGGCGATGGAGATCAAGGAACTCTCGCCGCAGACCGACGTGTTCATCTACTACATGGACATCCGCACGTTCGGCCTGTACGAGGACAAGTTCTACTGGAAGTCCCAGGAAGAGTTCAAGACCAAGTTCGTCAAGGCGAGGATCGCGGAGGTCACGCGCAGCCCGGACGGCCGCCTGCTGGTCAAGGGCGAGGACACGCTGGTCAAGCGACCGATCGTGATCCCGATGGACATGGTGGTGCACGCCATCGGCATGGATCCGAACCTCGAGAACCCCGAGATCGCGCGCGTGTTCGGCGTCGGCCTCGAAAAGCACGGCTTCCTCGAGCGCGGCGAGCAGTACACCAGCACGTTCGCCAGCACCCGCCGTGGCATTTTCGTCGGCGGAGCGGCGCTGGGTCCCGAGGACATCGACTCCTGCGTTTCGCACGGCCTGGCGATGGCGATGCGCGCGGTCGGCGAGCTGAACGGGCTGGCCAAGCTGGCGGCCTGAGTCGCCGCGGGTCGAGGAATGCTCTGGTTTCGCAAGGCCGCGAAGCAGGATCCCGAGGCCGAGCGCGACCTCATCGTTCCCGTCGAACTGCCGGTTGCGCTGGACGAGACGCTGTTTCGCCAGCATTTCCAGCAGCTGTTGGCGAATCTCGAGCGCATCGGCGGGCCGGAAGCGACGCTCGAAAGCCTGAACGCCAAGCGCCGACTGTTCAACGAAGCGCTGCAGCCGGAGCGGGCGGCGTCGATGGCGCTGGCGGACGCGGAGACGCTGCTGGACACGGTTTTCACGGCGCGGCGCCGGCTGTATCCGGTGCTGGAGCAGGCGGGCGAAAGCGGGATCAGGGCCGCGGTCACGGACCTGATCCATGGCGCGGACCCGCTCGCCGGGCGCCTTGCCGCGTTTGGCGAGCGGCTCGTCCCGGATTCGGGCGAAGCCAGGGCGGAGCGCAAGGCGGCGGCGAAGCTGCGGCGCGCGGCGCACGATTTCGCCGCCGAGGCGTTGCACTACTTCGACCCGGTCCGCTATCCGCTGATGGCGCGCTGGGTTTGGGATCAGGGTACGGTGAGCGGCGCGTTGCGCGAGTTCATCCGCGGCAACGACCACATGACGGACATCCCGCTCGGCGGCAGTCCGGAGACTTTCGAGGGCGCGCGGCAGTGGCTGTCGTCGTCGCTCGCCGGCGAGGGAATCTACCAGGACGTGCACTTCTGGATCGACCTGGTGCAGGCGCAGGCCTACGTGACGTACTTCCGCTCGATGGCGGAGGGCAACCTCGGCGGCGACTTCGGCCGCGGCTCGCGGCCGGAGGAGCAGCTGCGGAAGCTGCTCGGCATCGACGTGCGCGAGGACGGCCGCTCGCGGGTGAAGAAAGAACTGGAACTGAGCTAGGAGAGAGGGCGCAATGCCGATCCACGAGAAGACACTGATCGACCCCGCGCGGCTGCTGCAGGCCGAGAAGCTGGTGGTCGACGGGGTGGACGTTTCCGGCCACTGGAACACCATGATCCAGCCCCGGACGCTCACCGACTACGACGAGCATTTCGAGGAGACGATCCAGAAGTACGGCGGCGGGGAAAACGTCCATCGCTGCTGGCAGTGCGGCTCGTGCACCAACTCGTGCACGATGTACGCCGTCAACACGGACTTCAATCCGCGCTACTGGATCTACCTGACCCGCCTCGGCCTCAAGGACGAGATCCTGAAGGACCGCGAGATCATTTGGCAGTGCGTCTCCTGCAACAAGTGCACCAACATCTGCCCCAAGGACGTGCGTCCGGAGGGCGTGATGAAGGCGCTCCAGCACTGGATGGAGGACCAGGGCTACGTGCCCAAGTCCCGCTCGACGGTGTTCGACGAGGAGTTCACGCGGCAGTGCCTCGAGCGGGGGCGCATCGAGGACACCGAGGTGCTGGCCAACTTCTTCAAGAAGACCAATCAGGACCTGGTGCAACTCGCGACCAAGGGCTGGCTCGGGATCATGGTGGCCCGCATGAACAAGTGGACCGAACTGCGCAAGGGCAACGTGTTCAGGTTCCTGGGCCGGATGCCGATCACCGGCCCGCTTAAGATGGGCCTGGCGATGGTGTTCAAGCCCAAGACCAAGTCCTGGGGACGCACCGGCGAGATCCTGCGCCAGTACGTGGAAGAGCAGAAGCGCGTCGCGCACGGCTAAGGAGAGAGATTCGAATGGCGAAGGTGGCTTACTACCCCGGCTGCGCGCTGGAGGGTTCTGGCGGACCCTACGACCGCTCCACGCGCGCGCTGGTCGACGAGCTCAGGCTCGAGATGCACGATCTCGACGACTGGAACTGCTGCGGCGCGATGGAGGTGAAGAACGTTCACCCGATGCTGCAGACCTACATGTCGGCCCGCAACCTGGCGATCGCCAGCGAGAAAATGGGCTTCGACACCGTGATGGCGCCGTGCAATGGTTGCTACCACAACCTCAAGAAGGCCGAGTACGAGCTGGCCACGTCGGAGGAAGCGCTGGAAACGGTCCAGGACCTGGCGAAGAAGGCCGACGACCCGGTCTACAAGGGCGACGTGCGCACGGTGCACCTGCTCGAGTGGCTGATGGAAGAACTGGGACCGGAAGGCCTCAAGCAGCGCCTGAAGAAAAGCCTGAACGGCATCAAGATCGCCAACTACTACGGCTGCATGTACACGCGGCCGCGGCAGATCTTCCCGGAGAAGGACCAGGGGCCCGGCTCGGAGTCCTCGCACAAGCCCCACTTCATGGACGACCTGCTGGCGGCCGCCGGCGCGGTCAACGTGGACTTCCCGCTGAAGACCGCGTGCTGCGGCGGCGCCCATACCCTTTCGGACGCCGACACCTCGACCCAGCTCGTGCTCAACCTGCTGCAGGCGGCCGAGGACGCGGGTGCGGAGGTCATCGCGACGGAGTGCCCGACCTGCCACTCGGGCCTCGAGATGCACCAGGTGCGAGCGGAGACCGAGTTCGGCATCAAGACCCGGGTCAAGGTCCTCTACTTCACGCAGTTGCTCGGTCTCGCGCTGGGACTGTCGGCGCGCAAGCTGGCGATCCACGAGAACGTCAGCGATTCGCTCGATCTGCTGCACGAGAAAGGCGTGGTATAAGGGCGGGACCCGGCCACGCGGCAACGGGGTCCTGCGGCTGGCACGGTTCGCTTGGCGCGGGCAGAATTCCAACCACCGCGCCAAGAACGGACTGCCATGGAGTGCAACGGCTGCGAGTTTCGTCCCGAGCTCTACTACGACGATCTGTTCCAGATCTGGGTCCGCGTCGAGGACGACGGCACCCTGTCGGTCGGCATGACCGACATCTCCCAGACCATCGCCGGCAAGATCCTGCACGTGCGGGTTCGGCGCCCCGGAACGCTGCGCCCCAGCGGCAAGCCGGTTGCCACGATCGAGAGCGGCAAGTGGGCGGGGCCGGTGCCCAACCCGTTCGACTGCACCATCGAGCAGGGCAATGCCGAGGTGCTCGATCAGCCCAGCCTGCTGAACACGGTCCCCTACGAGGCGTGGATCGCGCGCGTGCGGCCCGACCAGCCGGTCGCGCAGGCCCTGGGCGGCCTGGTGACGGGGGAGGCGGCGCGGGCAGGCTACTGCGAGCGGGCGCGGCGTGAGGACATTCACTGCGAGAGAGTTGAGCGCTGAATGCAGGACAAGCACTTCATCGACCACGACGAGCAGACCGTCGTGATCGTCATGACCAGCGGCCCGAGCACGCCGCACCGCTGCGCGACGCCGTTCTACATCGGCGCGCTCCTCGCGTCGATGGACGCCGACGTCAGCATCTTCCTCACCATGGAGGGGGTTCTGCTGGCGCAAAAGGGCGTGCCCGAGAATTTGACGGCGATGAAGGGAGGAAAGAAAATCATCGAGTTCATCCAGGACGCGAAGCGCGCGGGCGTGAAGCTGCATCTCTGCAAGCCGGCCATGCCCGGCTACGAGCTCGAAGTGCACGACATCATCGCCGAGGTGGACGAGATCTCGGCGGCCGGCGGCCTCGCGGATCTGATTCTCAATTGCGACAAAACGATGTTCTTCTGACCAGGACTAAAGGGGACCTGTAATGGCGACAGTACGTGGCTGCAATCTTCCGGACGATCTGTACTACAACGTCGAGAACAACGTCTGGGCGCGCAAGGAGGGCGACGGCACCATCACGGTCGGCATGACCAGCTACGCCTGCTCGCTTGCCGGCGAGATCGTTTCCTACACGCCGAAGAAAGTCGGCAAGGGCATCGACGCCAACAAGTCGCTTTGCACGGTGGAGTCCGGCAAGTGGGTCGGTCCGGTCAAGGCGCCGGTGTCGGGCGAGGTGGTCGCCATCAACGACTCGGTGCAGGCCAATCCGAAGTCGATCAACGCCGACCCGTACGGGTCCGGTTGGCTGGTGAAGCTCAAGCCCACAAGCTGGGATGCCGATTCCGGCGATCTGGTGACGGGCGGTGCCGTGGCCGAGAAGTTCGAGGCCAAGATGAACGCCGACGGGTTCGGCGGCTGCTAGGGCCGTCCGCGCAGCCGGCGGCGCGGGGAAGCCCGCGCGCCCGGCGCGCCGCGTGAAACGAAAGGACGTCAATGCAGTGGCTTGAGATCGCCGGCCGGGTGGAGCCGCTTGACGGCGTGGAGCTCGACGCTGACCTGGTGGCGGCCCTGCAGCATCGTTTTGCCGGCGTGGCCGGCGAACGCGCCGGGCGGGTGAACTTCTACACGCCGACGTTCAAGGCCTACTCGACCTCCGAAATCGGTTCCTGCGGCAAAAACGCCTGGCCCGCGGTGTCGATCACCGGCGGTGACTGCAAGCTCGCCTGCGATCACTGCAAGGCCAAGATCCTGGAGCCGATGATCCCGGCGCGCTCGCCCGAGGATTTGTGGCGCGTCGTCAGCGAGCAGGTGGCCGGCGGCGCGCGGGGCATGCTGCTCACCGGCGGGTCCAACCACCGCAACGAAGTGGAGTACGACGCCTACTATTCCACCGTTCGCCGGATCAAGGACGCGTTTCCGGCGTTCAAGATCGCCGTGCATACGGCGCTGGTGGACCGCGACATCGCGCGCCGCATGGAGGACGCCGGCATCGACGTCGCCATGATGGACGTGATCGGCGCCCAGGACACCATCAGCCAGGTCTATCACCTGCGCCGGCGGGTGAGCGACTTCGAGGACACGCTCGCGGCGCTTACCGGGACCTCGATGAAGGTCGTGCCCCACATCGTCATCGGGCTGCACTATGGCCGCCTGCTCGGCGAGTGGAACGCGCTCGAGATGCTGAAGCAGCACCGCCCCGACGCCGTGGTGCTGGTCGTGGTGATGCCGTTCTACGCGCCCGAGCATCGCCCCTTCGCGACGCCGGATCCGCGCGAAGTCGGCGGCTTCTTCATGGACGCGCGCGAGGCGTTGCCCGATATGCCGCTGCTGCTCGGCTGCGCGCGGCCGGCCGGCCGGGTCAAGGCCGAGATCGACAGCTACGCCGTGCTGGCCGGCCTCAACGGCATTGCCCACCCGGCCGATGGCATGGTGGAGCTCGCCGCCCGTCTGGGCCGCGACGTGCGGGTGACCCCGGCCTGCTGCTCGATCGCCGTCGGCGACGAAGTCATGGCGGTCGCCGACGACGACGCTGGCATCCAGATCGATGTCGAGCGCGTGATCGCGGACGAGCGCTCGCGCCGCCGTGCCGCCGGGTCGCTCGGCGGGATCCGGGTGGTCGCGGATAGCGGCGTCGCCGGCGGCTGCCGCGCATGAGCGAGGTCTGGCGGATCCTGGACACGGGTGTGCGCCCGGCGGCGCAGAACCTGGCGTTCAATCGCGCTCTGCTCGAGACGCGGCAGGCCGGCGAGGGCCGGCCGACGCTGCGCTTTCTGCGGTTCACCCCGTCTGCGCTGCTCGGCTACCACCAAAGCGCCGAGCAGGAGCTCGATCTGGACTACTGCCGGCAGCACGGCATCACGATCCAGCGCCGCATCACGGGCGGCGGCGCCATCTACATGGACGAGACCGTTCTCGGCTGGGAGCTGTACCTGACCAAGCGCGAGCTGGGCTCGGCCGACATGGCCGTGATCGCGCGGCGAATCTGCGAGGCCGCCGCGCGCGGCCTGCGCGAACTCGGGGTGGAAGCCGCGTACCGGCCCCGCAACGACATCGAGGTCGATGGCCGCAAGATCTCCGGCACGGGCGGCGCGTTCGACGGCGATGCCCTCATGTACCAGGGCACGCTGCTGATCGACTTCGACGTCGAGCGCATGCTGCGGGTGCTGCGGATTCCGGCGGAGAAGCTCTCGGACAAGGGCATCGCCGCGGCCCGCGACCGGGTGGCGAATCTCGCTTCGCTGCTGGGAACGACGCCGCCGCTCGACGAGATCCGCGCAACACTCACGGGGGCCTTCGCCGCCGAGTTCGGCGCGCGTTTCGAACCCGGCGAGCTGCTGGCGACGGAAGAGCGTCGGTACCGCGCGGCTCTTGCCGAGATGGATCATCCGGACTGGGTCTATCTGCTCTCGCGCCCGCGGGCCGACATGCCCCTGCTGGAGGCCGCGGAGAAGTTTCCGGGCGGCCTGATCAGGGCTGCCATCGCGTACGACTCCGTCGGCCGGCGCGTGAAGCAGGTCTGGTTCACGGGCGACTTCTTCGTCCAGCCGCGACGGCTGGTCGCCGATCTGGAGGCGCACCTCAAGGACGTCGCGCTCGATGATCTCGACCACCGCGTACGCGAATTTTTCGCCGGCCGCGGCGCCGATCTCTTGCAGCTCGATCCGCAAAGCTTTGCCCGCGTCATCCGCAGCGCGGTCGCCAGCCGCGCCGGCGCGGAAGTGCAATGAAGCTCGACTGCGATCTGCTCGTCGTCGGGCTCGGGCCCGCCGGCGGGTCGGCCGCTCTGGCCGCCGCGTCGCGGGGACTGCGCGTCGTCGCCGTCGAGCGCAAGCGCGAGCTCGGCGTGCCCGTGCAGTGCGCGGAATTCGTGCCGTTGCCGATGGGCCGTTGGGCGCGGCCGGAGGGCGTGCTGCAGCAGCGCATTGCGGGCATGAACACGTTCCTGCCTTCCGGCGCGACGGAGCACACCGCCTTTCCCGGACTGATGATCGAGCGGGCGGCCTTCGACCGGGCGATCGCCGAAGACGCCGCGCGGGCGGGGGCACGGCTGCTGCTGGGCGCGCGGCTGGCCGAGCTGGACGTGGAGGGGCGGATTGCCCGCGTCACGCGCGATGACGGAATCGTCGAGGTAACGTTTCGGCTCGTGGTGGCGGCCGACGGTCCGCATTCGCGCGTCGCCGAGGCCATCGGCCTGCCGCGCCTTCCGAGCGTCGACACGCGGCAGTACACGGTGCCGCTGCGCGCGCCCGGCAGCGACACCGACATCTGGCTCTCCGATGCGTACCCCGGCGGTTACGCCTGGCTCTTTCCCAAGGGCCGTGTCGCGAACCTCGGCCTCGGCGCCGACCGCCGGCTGGCGGGCGATCTGAAGCGGCCGCTGGAGGAACTGCAGCGGCGTCTGGCCGAGCAGGGGATCATTGGCCGCGGCGTCCTTGCGCGGACGGGCGGCGCGATTCCGGTCGGCGGCATCCGGGAGCGGCTCGTCGAGGGGCCCATCCTGCTCGTGGGCGACGCCGCGGGCCTGACCCACCCCGTGACCGGCGCCGGCATTCCCGCCGCCGTGATTTCGGGGGACCGCGCCGGAGCGGCGGCGGCCGAATGGGTCGCTGGCGGCAGGGAAGGGGCCTTGAGCGATTTCGAGGCGGACGTGCGCGATCACTTCGAGGATTCGGTGGCACGGGGATTGCATCGACGGCGGGCCATGTTCGGCGAATGGCGGACGCCGAGCGCCCGCACCGACGCCTTCCATCGCCGTGGCTGGATCGCGTTTTCGGATTATTTTTCCGCCTGAGATCGGGAAAGGGGTGGCTGGAGTGGACTACGACATCGCGTTTTTCATCAGCATCGCCGCCATCCTGGTGATGCTCTACTGCCTGGCGCTGGTGCTGAGCTTGAAGAAGAGCATCCCGGGAGGCATGGTCGGCAAGGCGTGGAACTTCCTCACGGTGCTGGTGGTGCTGTTCACGCTGGGCTACCTGGCGACGCCGTTCTTCGGCCTGATACCCGCGGAGATCATGAAGCTGCTGGTGTCGCTGATCTTCCTGTTCGGCGCGATCTACGTGGTGATCACCGTGACGCTGATCTATCGCATCATCGAAGAGCTGGCGGATTGAGGCAGTGAGCGTCGACCTCGATGCCGTCCTGCACAAGACCGCGAAGGGTCGCGCGGAGATCGAAAGCCGCGCGCACGGTCTTTCCATGGGCGTGCGCCGGGTCCTGATCCTGGTGGATGGCCGCCTGCGGGTGGCGCAGATTCTGGCCAAGGTCGGCGTCTCGCCGGAGATCAATGCGGCGCTCGAGCAGCTGGTGCGGGAGGGCTACGTCGCGACCGAAGCGGGAGACCCGGGACCCGAGGACGGCAGCGGGGGCGCGGCCGCCAGTTCGGAGAAGATGGCGCTGGTCAGCCTGGCGCAGTCGCTGCTTGGAGGCCAGGCCGACCGCGTGGTGCGCAAGCTGGAGGAGACGGACGACTCGCCGCAGGCGCTGGCGGGCGCGGTCGAGGCCTGCCAGAAGCTGATCCGGCTGGTGATCGACGAGAAGAAATCGGTGCAGTTTGCAGAGCAGGCCGCGGCCATCCTGGCGCGGACGCGCAGATAGCGGGGAATCCAGATGAGCGCAGTGCACGACGACATCCAGCCGGTGCGGTTCTACCGCCCGAACTACCACATCAAGACGCCCGAGATGCGCTCGCCGAAGTACGTGCAGATGAGCACCGCGGCGGCGATCACTCTGGGGCTGGTGCCGGGCCAAATGCATCGGACCGCGTGCACGCACTGCCTCAACCTGCTGGTGACCTATCCCGAGGGGTGCCGGGCCAACTGCGCCTATTGCGGTCTCGCGCGCCACCGCGAGGAGGCGCGCGACTACGCGGATCGCAACTTCATCCGGGTCGACTGGCCGGCCGCGCGTTACGACGAGGTGGTCGAGCGGGTCAAGGCGGGCGAGGACAAGGGCCAGTTCCAGCGCATGTGCATTTCCATGATCACGCACCCGGATTCGGATGCGGATACCTACGTGCTGCTGGAGAAATGGGTGCGCGAAGTGCCGCACGTGCCGGTCTCGATTCTGTCCAACCCGACGACGATGGAGCGTGACGACCTCACGCGGCTCAAGGCGATGGGCGCGGACATTTTTACCGTCGCGCTGGACGCCGTGACGCCCGAGATCTTCGAGCGCACGCGCGGCAAGGGCGTCGAGAGCCCGCACAAGTTCGCCAAGTACTGGCAGGCGATCGAGTGGGCGGCGGAGGTCTTCGGACCGGAGAAGTTCGGCGCGCACCTCATCTGCGGCATGGGTGAGACGGAGCAGGAGATCCTGGCCGTGTGCCAGCGCATCAAGGACCTCGGCGGGCACAACCACATGTTCGCTTTCTTCCCCGAGCGCGGATCGCTGATGGAGGATTGGCCCGCCGTGGACCGGAGCCAGTGGCGCCGCGTGCAGCTCGCTCGCTTCATCATCGACTACGCCGGCGGCCGGATCGACGACATGCGCTTCGACGAGGCCGGGCGGGTCGTGGACTTCGGCGTGCCCGATGACGAGCTGGAGACCCTGATCGCTTCCGGCAAACCGTTCCAGACCTCGGGCTGCCCGGGCAAGGACGACGAGGAAGTCTCCGCGTGCAATCGGCCTTACGGCGATTCCAGTCCCACCGACATTCGCTCTTTTCCGTTTGCGCTCAAGGCCAACGACGTCGACCGCGTCCGTCGCCAGATGGCCGGCGAGGACGTGGGCACGTACTGATTTCCGGCTCGGCACCGCCGCACGCGGAGGATTGTTGACAACAGGTTAGAAAAACCTAATATTTCTATCCGTTTAACAAGCGATTCATCATTTCGCCGTAACAACGGCTCAACTTGACGGTGCAGGGAGGGGAAAGATGAAACTCACTCGTATTGCCGCGGCGCTCGCGGTCGCCGGCGTTGCAGTGCCGGGCGTGTCCCACGCAACCAACGGCTACTTTTCCGAGGGCTACGGCATCAAGAACAAGGGGTTCGGCGGGGTGGCCATGGCGCGCACGGTGGACACCTTCGGCGGCGCCAACAACCCGGCCACCATGTCGTTCGTCGGCAACAAGCTCGACGTGGGCGCAACCCTCTTCAGCCCGAGGCGCGAGGCCAGCCGTACCGGCAGCGGCCCCGCCGGTCTCGACGGCTCCTCGGACAGCGAGGCCGACTACTTCCTGGTTCCGGAGTTCGGCTACAACCGGATGGTCACCAACGAGCTGGCGCTGGGCGTCACGGTCTACGGCAACGGCGGCCTCAACACGGATTACCGCAACAACCCGATCGCGCCGGCGAGCGCCTGCCAGGCGTTCAACCCGGGCGCCTCGAACTACAACCTGCTCTGCGGCAGCGCGAGCCGGGGCAACCTGGGCGTCAACCTGATGCAGCTCATCATCGCGCCGGTCGCCGCCTACAAGATCACGCCGAACCATTCGCTCGGCGTCGCGCCCCTGATCGGCTACCAGCGGTTCAAGGCGCAGGGCCTCGAGGCGTTCTCCGGCTTCTCGACCGACCCCGCGAACTTCACCAACCGAGGCTCGGATGATTCGTGGGGCTTCGGCGCGCGCTTCGGCTATTACGGCCAGCTGTCCGATTCGGTCAGCATCGGCGCCGCCTACGCGACCAAGATGTCGATGGACGAGTTCGACAAGTACCGCGGCCTGTTCGCGGAGCAGGGCGGGTTCGACATCCCGTCGAACTGGGCCGTCGGCGTGGTCTTCAAGCCGGTGTCGAAATGGAGCGTGGGGTTCGACTACCAGCGCATCAACTACAGCGACGTGAAGTCGGTCAACAACCCGAGCGGATTCCTGCTGGGACAGTGCGCCGGCGGCAACGTCTCGGCGTGCCTCGGCGGCGGCAACGGCGCCGGCTTCGGCTGGAAGGACATCAGTGTCTTCAAGGTCGGCGTCGAGTACGAGTACAACCAGACCTGGACGCTGCGCGCCGGCTACAACCATGGCGACAACCCGATCGACGCGACCGACGTCACCATCAACATCCTGGCGCCGGGCGTCATCACGGACCACGTCACGCTGGGCGCGTCGATGAAGACCAAGGGCGGCGGCGAGTGGAGCTTCTACGGCATGTATGCCTTCAGCAACGAAGTCTCCGGACCCTCGCTGTTCAACTCCTTCGGCGCGCCGCCGTCCACGAGCGAGACGATCGAGATGTACCAGTGGGCGCTCGGTGTCGCCTACCAGTGGAGCTTCTGAGTTGGTCCGAGTGAACTAGGGCCGGCCGATCCGCGAGGGCTGCGACGCGCGTCGCAGCCCTCTTTTTTTCGACAGGGAGACAGGATGAAACGACTGATTGCTGCCGCCGTGCTGGCGGGCGCCTCGACCGGCGTGTTCGCGACCCCGGTGATGATGTCGGAGGAATGGGCGCAGGGCATGTGCGCCGCCTGGAACGGCGATCCCGTGCTGACGCGGAAACTCGTCGAGTCGGATTGGGTCAAGAACGACAAGGGGCGCGGCTACAAGGTGATGCAGGTCTACCGGGAGGACTGCGCCGGCAGCCCGCGCATCGAGCTCAAGGTGGCATTGAAGGACGGCAAGGCCACCTGCATCGCGGCCGGCCCGGCAGTCACCAAGCTGGATACGTCCGCGGACTACGTCATGTGGGCGGAAACCGCGCGGTGGCAGGAAATGGGCCGTGGCGAGTACGGTCCGATGCGGGCGATGTTCTTCAACCGTCTCAAGTTCGAGGGGCCGATGGGCGAGGCCATGGGCAACATGGGCCCGTTCGAGAATTTCCTGCTGCTGGTCGGCAAGGTGCCGGGCGACGCGGCGAAGTGTCCCTCGAAGTAGAATCGAACGCGGCGCGCCGGCGCCCAGGGAGCGCGGCATGAAGGACATCAAGGTCACCGACCTCTCCCAGCTCAAAAACGAGCTCAACAAGTACAAGAAAGGCAAGAAGCTCGACATCCGTCACTTCAACCAGGTGGCCCGGCTCGCCTGGCTCGGCAAGGTCGTGCTCTGTCCGCTGGACCCGGAAGATCCGGCGTGCAAGGCGTATCTGCTCTACCTGCAGCCGCTGGATGAGCTCGCCGGCCAGATCCTGAGCCTGGACGACGACCTCAACGGCCAGCCGTTCCTGTCGCAGATTCATATCCTGGACGGCGAGCAGGGCGACCACCTTGCGCAGATCTTCCGCGAGGGCATGGAGGACCGCGTGCGGGCGCTGCGGGAGCTTGACCGCCGCGACTTCTATTTCGGCAAGTACTTCCAGGGCGGGGGCGGCGGCGGCCCGGCGGGGCAGTGACGCCGGCGCGCTGGATCGACGTCGGCCTGGTCTCGGGCCGGATTTTCCACGCCAGCTACGCGGCGGTGGCCGAGTGCCAGGGCGATGGCAGCGCCCCGGCCATTGTCTGGGGGCGCGCCGCCGACCACGTCAGCATCGGCCAGCACCAGAGCGAAGCGGCAGAGCTGGCGTGGCCGCGGCCGGCGCCCGCCGTGCGGCGCGCGCTCGGCGGCGGCAGCGTCTGGATCGATCCCGATCAGCTCTGCTTCGCGCTGGTGGTCCCGCTTGCGCGCCTGAACCGCCGCCCGGCCGACTGGTACGCCTGGGCGCTTGCGCCGGCGGTGGCCGCCTTTCGCGGGCTCGGCCTGACCGTCGAGCAGGTCGACCGTGACCTGTGGTGCGGCGGCCGCAAGATCGCCGGCAGCGGCGCCGCCACGATCGGCCGCGCCGCGGTCGTTGGCTCGAGCTTCATGCTGCGCTTTCCGGCGGGCCGTTTTGCCCAATGCATCCGCTGTCCGAGCGCGGGCTTCCGCGCATGGCTGGAGCAGGAGCTCGCCTTGGCGATGACGTCGTGGTCGGAGCACGGCCCGCTTCCGGCGGCCGATCGCGTGGCGAGTGCGTTTCGCGGCGCGTGCAGCGCGTTGTTCGGCTGGCAGCTCGCCGACGAGCAGCTTGGCGACGCCGAGCGGGCCGCGCTCGCCGCGGTCCTGGCCGACGAGCCCTGGGATGAGGAGCGCGGCCGCAGGCTGGTGCCGGACGGCATCAAGCTGAACGCCTGGCGTTACCTCCGGGAGGCGCGCGACTGCGAAGCGTGGGCGCGCTGCGTGACCGACCGCGGACGCGTCGTCCGCATCGAACTGTCCGAGGCGGGGGCGCAGCGCGTCGCCCTGCGCGCCGTTGCCGCCGGAGCCGACGCTGCCGCCCTCGTCGACGCGCTGGACGCGGGCCTCGAGATCGCCGCCGCCGCGCGGCTGCGCCCGCTGGTCGCTCGGGCCGCGGGGCTGTCGCCATGAGCGCGCCCACCGTGCAGGACCGGCTGGCCAAGAGGCTCATCCTGATGACCGCGGACCAGGCGCTGGTGGAGGCGCTGCGCCGTAGCCTGCCCGAGGGCTGGAGCATGACGGTGTGCACGGACCTGGAGCACGTCGGCGAGTACACGGACGTGCTGCTGCACCGCTTCATGCTGCTCGACCTCGACGAAGCCGCCGCCTTCGATCCGCTCGCGGTGATCGAGCAGGTGCGCACGGAGATGCTGCTCAACATCGCGATCTTCTGCTTCGGCGGCGACGCCGCAGCGCGCGACCGGGCGCGCCTCGCGCGCGCCGACCGGTTCTTCGGGCGCGACGAGATCGTCGAGCGGATGCGGGTGTACTGCGAGCAGTACGGCTGGTGACCCCTGGCCCGCCGTCACGCGGGCGGCAGGCGGTCGAACTGATCCTTGAGCTTGCGCAGCATCTCCCAGTGCCCGTCGAGCCGCTGCCGTTCCTGGTCCACGACCGCGGCCGGCGCCCTCTCGACGAAGCTGGGATTGGCGAGCTTGTTCTGCGCTTTCATGATCTCCGACTTGATGCGCGCGATCTCCTTGCCGAGCCGGTCGCGCTCGGCGGCGACGTCGACTTCGATCTTCAGCATCAGCTTGAAATCGCGCACGATGACCACGGGCGCGCCGTCACCGGGCAGGTCGCCGTCGATCACCTGGACTTCGGAGAGGCGCGCCAGCGCGGCCAGGTAGGGCGCGTAGGCCTTCAGGAAAGCGCGGTCGCCGCTGGCGAGCAGCGGCACGCGCTGGCCCGGCGGCAGCGTCATCTGGCTGCGCAACTGGCGGCACGCGTTGACGACGTCCTTGAACGTCTCCACGCTCCACGCCGCAGCCGGATCGATGCGCTCCGGCTCCGGCTCCGGGTAAGGCGCCAGCAGAATGGTCTGCCCCTGGCGCGCGGCCAGCGGCGCGACGCGCTGCCAGAGCTCTTCGGTGATGAACGGCATGATCGGATGGGCGAGGCGCAGGACCGCTTCGAGCACCCGCAGCAGCGTGCGGCGCGTGGCGCGCTGGACGGACTCGCTGTCAGCGCCCAGCTGGACCTTCGCCAGCTCGACATACCAGTCGCAGTACTCGTCCCAGACGAATTCGTACACCGCGCGCGCGGCGACGTCGAAGCGGTAGTCGGCAAACCCCTCGTGGACGAGCGCCTCGGCCTGCTGCAGCCGGCCGACGATCCAGCGATCGAAGTCGGAGAACTCCAGCGGCTGGCTCTCGTCGAGCCCGACGTCCTTGCCCTCCGTGTTCATGAGCACGAAACGGGTC